>VBAB01000736.1 GCA_005888525.1 Alphaproteobacteria bacterium | reverse complement strand
GCCGCCTCGAAAGGCGGCGTCGCCTCCATGACGCTGCCGGTGGCCCGCGATCTCTCCCGCGACGGCATCCGCGTGGTGACGATCCTGCCGGGCCTGTTCCTGACGCCGATGTTCGCTGGCCTGTCGGAGGAGGCGCAGAAGTCCCTCGCGGCCTCGGTGCCCTTCCCCTCGCGCCTCGGCAAGCCGGCCGAATATGCGGCGCTGGCCGTGCACATCTGCGAGAACGCGATGCTCAACGGCGAATGCATCCGCCTCGACGGCTCGCTTCGGATGGCACCGCGCTAAGGCGCCTGTCGCGCTGGCGGCAGATGAATGTCGTCCCGGCCGCATACGCAGGGAGCCGCCCCATGTCGCACGATGGGACAAGGCCACATGGTGGGCGAGACTTCCCCGATATCCTACTCGGCGGCATCACTCTGGCGCTGGCCGTCGTTGCTCTCGCTAGTCTCAAGGGCGCACCGTTCGGGCCGCCGGGTCGTTTGGGCGAGTGGATGCTCCCTGCGTCTGCGGCCGGCCTTCTTGCTGTCGTCAGCCTCGGCTTGATTCTTCGGGGGTTGCTGCTCAGCCGCGGGCGCGTCGATCGGTGGAGACCCAGAGACCTCCTCATTGTTACGGCACTCGTGGTGGGGGGCGACCTTGCTTGGTGGCAGTGGGGGCGTGCCGTGATGCTGCACTTGGGACCATCTGATCTTGCTGCGATGATGGTCTGTGCACTCTCGATCGCGGTCGCTCTTGCTCGGGTATCTCGGCTTCGTGCAGTCGCCATGGTCTTGGTCGGTCTCTTGCTTGCCAGCGTTGGCACCGACATAGCGACGGGCGAAGCGCGCTTCACCATGGGCTTGAGCCAGCTTGCTGATGGGATCAGCAGCACCGTCCTCGCTCTCGGCCTGCTGGTCACCGCCGACGGGCTTCTGTGCCTGGCCTCGCCTTCAGCCTACGTCGAGAGCTACGCGCGATGGGTGGCCGGGTGGTTCGACCGTAGCCTATCGACAAGTGCCGCGATTGGCCTGCGTGTCGCTGGGGCCATGGCCGTTGCTGCCGCGTGCTATGCTGCGTTTGCTCTGAACAACGCCGTGTGGGACGTCGGCGTCCTCCTCGTCCTTGGAGCATTCGGCGTTGTCTGCAAGCTGATCGGTGCAAACCGGTTGGTGCTGGTCATGGCCTTCGACTACGGCTTGCTCATTGAAGAGAACATCAGGCGCGCCCTGCTGATCTCGAGAGGCGATCCGCTCACCTTCCTGACACGGCCCTACAGCGCGAGCTTCGTCATCCTGACGTGCGCCGTCCTGGCGAGCATCACGCTGATGTCGATCCGACGCACTTTGAACCCTCGACATCCCTGACGATCGGTGTCATGGCGCGGTCTCTTCGGCTTCGCCGAGCCGACCCGTCATCCCGGAAGCCGATGCACTTGCGGAGGCTATCGGGGATCTTGCCGCGGTGGCCGGCGGGTGCCGCGAGGTTCCCGGCTCTGCGCGCGCACGCTTCGCGCGCGTACTGCGGCCGGGATGACGGGTGGGTGGGATGAGCCGGCTTGGGGCCGTTGCCTTCTTCCTGTCACGGAAGCGCGCGCCTAATTGGAACGCGGGGTCGGTGAGCACGTTGTTCTTGGCGGAACGAGACGGTGGGGCTAAGTTGCCTCTCTCTGTCAACGTGCGTCAGTAAGTTCAGTTGGGGCCAATGAATTTTTCCGGACGGCCGGGTCTCTCATCGCTTGGCATCGGCATCGCCGCCTACGTCATCGGCACCGTCTTTGCGGCAGCCGTCATCACGCACGCGGTTGTGCGTGTGGGTGCGGCCGTGCTGGAGCAGCTTGCGCCGGCCGCCGATACTGTCCCTGCGGCCCCCTTGCAGTCGGTCCATCGCCAAGCCGCCATGACGCCCTTGGCCGATCGGTGGGACGGACGTTGGGCCGGAGCGCGTATGGGGAGCCACCACATCGCAATTCGGCACCTCATCGCGCAACCCCTATCGCTCCTTCGGCGCCGCACCGCTCGACTCCGATGACGATGAGCCGCGCGTCGTCGGCACCTTCCGCACGGTGTGCGTGCGGCTGTGCGACGGCTACTACTTCCCCGTAAGCTTCGCCACCACGGCGGACCGCCTCGAGCATGATCGGGGCGTCTGTGAGAGCCGGTGCGGGGCGCAGGGGCGTCTGTTCGTGCATCGCAATCCCGGCGGCTCCTTCGACGATCTACGCGATCTCGCCGGTCGCCCCTACAGCCAGCTGCGTACAGCGAACCTTTATCGCACCGAGTATGTACCGAGCTGCACCTGTCAGCCCCAGCCCTGGGAGCAGGCATCGCAGGACCGTCACCGCGTCTACGCGTTGGCCGCATCCGCCAGGAAGGGCGACAAGGACGCGGCCAAGGAGCTACTGGTCCTGCAGACGAAGGTGAAGGAGGCCGCCAAGCTGGCCGGCCAACCCACCCTGCTCTCCGGGCCGGCTCCGGCCGACGGCCTGCGCCCAGGCCACCCCGCCGCCGGGTCGGCCAAGGCCGCAGAAATCGCCGCACGCGAGGAGGGCGCCTATATGGGCCTCGGCGGCAACGGCGCGCCCAAGCCCAAGACCGAGCCCGCCCCCCTCAAGTCCGGCCCCAATATGGACTGGATACGCCGCGCCTTCGACCGCTGATCCCGCCTCCGAACCACTTGCTTACCATTCAGCGAAAATTGGCACCTCTACCCGCATAACTCGCTCCATGGTGTGTGCGTCCGGGCTGGCCACGGCCGGCGTCCGGTCGCGTCGTAGAGCGGGTTGGGTATGGCGTGGCGCGTTGCCGTTGCGGTGCTTGCGGGTGTGCTGGCTTGGCCGGCGCAGCCGGTGCTGGCGCAGGGCTTCCTGCAGCCGTTCTTCGGCAACGGCCCGCCGCCGCCGCGCTTCTACGGCTATCCCGGCCCGAGGCCCTATCTCTATCCGGGCCTCTCGCCTTACCGATCGCTCTACCTGTGGCCATCGCCGCGCCCATTCGGGCCGCCCGAGCGCGGCGAGGATGCCCCGCTCGCCCGCCCCGGCACCTATCGTACCTTGTGCGTGCGGCTGTGCGACGGCTTCTACTTTCCGATCAGC
>VBAB01000144.1 GCA_005888525.1 Alphaproteobacteria bacterium | reverse complement strand
GCTGAGCGCATGGCCTCCTCTGTCATCCAGGGATCATCGAGCGCCGGTGCCGGGAGCGTTGCCCCAGCCAGAGCCACGCCGGCAAAGCCCAGACATACCGTCAGCCTGGCAGCGGTCGTCACGCGGGACATGCTCCAAAGGGTTGCCGCACGGGGAGCGCCGATTGCGTGCGTCGGTAACGAGCCATTGTGGCCAATGCGGGACACTGCAATGGACACGAGGTGCGACTGCAGTTAAAAGCACGCCCGCAAGACCCGCCTATTCACGCTTGGAAAGAGCACCATGAGCTATACGGTCGCTGTCGTCGGCGCCACGGGCAACGTGGGCCGGGAAATGCTGTCGATCCTGGCGGAGCGCCTGTTCCCCGCGACGGAGGTGCACGGGCTCGCTTCCCGTCGATCGGTCGGCGTGGAGGTCTCGTTCGGCGATCAGACGCTCAAGTGCAAGGACCTGGCGACCTTCGACTTCTCCAAGGTCGACTTCTGCCTGATGTCGGCGGGCGGGAGCGTCTCCAAGGAGTGGTCGCCCAAGATTGCCGCCAAGGGCTGCATCGTCATCGATAACTCCTCGGCCTGGCGCTACGATCAGGACGTGCCGCTGATCGTGCCGGAGGTGAACGCCGACGCGGTGGTCGGGTACACCAAGAAGAACATCATCGCCAACCCGAACTGCCAGACCATGCAAATGGTTGTGGCACTGAAGCCGCTGCACGACCACGCCACCATCACGCGCGTGGTGGTGGCGACCTATCAATCCGTCTCCGGCGCCGGCAAGGACGCCATGGACGAGCTGTGGAGCCAGACCAAGGGCAAGTATGTGCCCGGCCAGGAGGTCGAGCCCAAGAAGTTCCCCAAGGAGATCGCGTTCAACTGCATTCCTTACTGCGGCACCTTCATGGAGGACGGCTACACCAGCGAGGAATGGAAGATGGTGGCCGAGACCAAGAAGATCCTCGACCCCAAGATCAAGGTGACGGCCACCTGCGTGCGCGTGCCGGTGTTCGTTGGCCATAGCGAGGCGGTGAACCTCGAGTTCGCCAGGCCCATCACCGCGGACGAGGCGCGCGACATCCTGCGCGAGGCGCCGGGGTGCCTGGTGATCGATAAGCGCGAGCCCGGCGGCTACATCACGCCGATGGAGGCGGCCGGTGAGGATGCGACCTACATCAGCCGCATCCGCGAGGATGCGACGGTGGAGAACGGGCTGGCCATGTGGGTCGTGTCCGACAACCTGCGCAAGGGCGCCGCGCTCAACGCCGTGCAGATCGCCGAGCTGCTGATCAACCGCAAATTGCTGCGCAAGGCGGCATAGCGCCTCTCTGACCTCGATGGAATCTCGACGGCCACTCCAAACTCACCGTTGTCATCCCGGGCTTTATGCCCGGGATCCATATAACAGCTCGCTCCGGTATTCGCGGATTGATGGATCCCGGTGACAAGCACCGGGATGACTGTTGTGCTTGTGGGGCCGGTTACATCCCGCTGTCCCGAACGCGTTCGGCACGATCCGGGAGCTTGCTGCGACCGATCGCAACAATAGGCGCCGTCTCGACCTCAACCTTTCTGCCCGGCCGAGGCCGAGAGCTTCTGCAGCGTGTCGATGATCGACAGCAGATCGTCGATGAATTGATCGCGCTGCTTGGTGGGGAGCGCGTCGAGAATGCGCTCGTCGACGCGCTTGCCGAGCGGCTCGGCGACGCGCAGCAGCCGCCGCCCCTCGTCGGTGAGCTTCACCGCATAGGCGCGAGCATCCTCCCTGGTGCGGCGGCGCTGCAGCAGCCCCTTGCGCTGCATGCGCCTGACGATGTCGGCGAGCGTGGAGCGATCGATGCCCGTGCGGTCGACCAGCCCGGTCTGGCTCAGCCCCTCGTTGCCGGCCACCGTAACGAGCACGGCGAGCTGACGCGGGGTCAGGTCGCCATCCTTCATCTCGGCATGGAAGACGTCCCCTGCGCACTGGCCGGCCCGGTGCAGCAGATGGATCGGTGACCGGCTGAGCCGATCAGATTGCGAATCCCGTTTCATTACACTTTCGGAGTTTGAAGTGTGCGCCAGGACGACGCCCACGGCCTCACCGCCCGAATCCGCACAAAATGTCTCCCACTGGCGACGACGCGGGGAGACGATCAGGGACAGGCAGTGCGCTCAAGATCGCATACCGCCCTCGCCTATGCCACGACTAATTTCGCGACACGTTGTCCCATTTTATAGGATGGATACTGAGCTTTTGCCTCAGGCGCCGGTCTTGGCCTCGTAGCGCCTGATCAAACCGACCTGCGCCATGGCAAACACCACGGTCAACCCCAGGATGCCGAACACCTTGAAATTGACCCAGAGGGCTTCGGAAAAGCTGCGCCACACCACCTCGTTGAGGGCGGCCAGCGCCAGGAAGAACAGTCCCCAGCGGATGCTGAGCTTGCGCCAGCCCTCTTCGGTCAGATTGAAGGCCTCGCCCAGCAGCAGCTTCAGGAACAGCCGGCCCGTCATCAACCCAAAGAACAGTGCGCCGGCGAACATCAGATTGATGATGGTGGGCTTGACCTTGATGAAGCGCGGGTCATTGAGCCAGAACGTCAGGCCGCCGAAGATGACGACCAGCACCGCGGTCACCAGCGGCGCCGGCAGCAGGCGGCCGAATTGCGACCAGGAGGCTGCCAGAGCGATGACGCTCGTGACCATGACGACGCCGGTCGCCCAAAAGATGCCGGCAGTGAAATAGGTGACGCCGAACGCGGCAAGCGGACCGAACTCGATCAGCAGCTTGACGTGCGGGTTGGGTGGCGCCGCGATGCTGGGCCGGTTGGCCTCTTCGTTCATGCCTGTACTCTCTGCGAGTTCCGGTGCCTTCCCGACCCGCGATCGATCTCGAGCAGGATCGCTTCAGGTCGCGCCTCAGCGTGATTCACATTCATGGATGGAAGCCGAAATGCTTCTATCAGGAACAATCCCGCTCTAGGAAATCACATCGCTTCGGGGGGCATTGTCGGCGATGGGCTCCGGCAGGCGGTATTTGTGCAGCACGCGCACCTGCCACCAGAAGAACAGGGCCGTCACCGGCATGATGACGAAGATCTTGAAGAGTATCCAGATGTCGACGCCGGTGAAAACGCGATTGAGTGCGTTGATGTGCGCGTGCGCGAAGCCCAGACGCACCGCCTCGTTGACGATGGCCGTGGCGAGAAAGAACAGCGCCACATTGCGCGTGAGCTTGTTCCAGCCCTCGTCGGTGTAGTGGAACGTCTTGCCGAACACGAAGCGGAAGAAGTTGTGCCCCGTCCTGAGGCTGATCCACAGCAGCAAGGCGACCAGCGCGTTGAACACCGTCACCTTGATCTGCACCCACATGGCATCGCCGGTGATCAGCGTAAGCGTGCCGAACGTGACGCTCACCGCGCCGGCGATGAAGGGCATGATGGGCGGGCGGCCGAGCACCAGCAGGGTGGAGACCAGTGAGAGCAGGGTGCAGCCGATCAATGCCCAGGTGCCAGCGGCAATCCCATAGATGCCGTTCACCAGGAACATCGCGACCAGAGGCCCGATCTCTCCCAGGATATTGACGGTTTGCTCGGCATTGAACGGATAATGCCGCTTCCGCCAGGTCAATGCTTGCACTGCCACGCCTTGTCCAGCAGCCGATTCCTTGTCAGAACCAGCCTCCCTTCCCTTGCCTTTCTTAACTCAGCGCGACGGCGCGCGCAAACTCTCCGGCATCGAAGGCGGCCAAATCCTCGACGCCCTCGCCGACACCAATAGCATGCACAGGGAGGCCGAACTTTGCCGAAATTGCGACCAGAATTCCACCCTTGGCTGTGCCGTCGAGCTTGGTCATGACCAGGCCGGTGACGCCGGCTTTGTCCTTGAAGACTTCCACTTGGTTAAGCGCGTTCTGACCGGTCGTCGCGTCGAGCACCAAAAGCACCTGGTGGGGCGCTTCCGGATCGATTTTGCGCAGCACGCGAATGACTTTCTCGAGCTCCTCCATCAGCGCCTGTTTGTTCTGCAGCCGGCCTGCGGTGTCGATCAGCAACACCTCGCTGGAATTCTCGCGCGCCCGCTTCAGCGCATCGAACGCGAGGCCGGCGGAATCGGCGCCGACCCCGCGCGCGACCACCTCCGCTCCCGTGCGCTCGCCCCAGATCTCGAGCTGGTCGATGGCGGCGGCGCGGAAGGTATCGCCGGCTGCCAGTGTGACTTTCTTGCCCTCCTGGACGAAGCGCTGAGCCAGCTTGCCTATGGTTGTCGTCTTGCCGGTGCCGTTGACGCCCACGACCAGGATGACGTGCGGGCGATGATCGCCCTCGAGCAGCAAGGGCTTGGCCACCGGGGTCAGCACACGCTCCACCTCGGCGGCGAGCACGGCGCGCACCTCCGCCGGTGCGATCTCCTTGTTGTAACGGCCCTTCGACAGGGCTTCGGTGATGCGCATGGCGGTCTCGACGCCCAAATCCGCCTGGATCAGCAAGTCCTCCAGCTCCTGCAGCGTATCAGCGTCTAGCTTCCGCTTGGTGAAGATGCCGGCAATGTCTTCGGAGAGCTTGGCGGAGGTCTTGGTCAGTCCGGCCTTGAGGCGCTGGAACCAGCCCTGCTTCTTCGCCGGCGCCTCGACCTGAGGCGGAGGCGTGACAGGCGGCTCGACCGGCGGGGGCGCTGGCTCTTGCTGCAGCGCGGCAGCCGCTTCGGCGGGCTCCGGCGGCGGGGGTGCCGGCTCAGCGGCCGGACGGAGAAAGCGGCCGAAGAGGCTGCGGGATTTGGCGGGCGTGTCGCTCACGGAGCACACGTAGGGGCGAGCAGCCGGCCATGCAATCGGCGGCCGGTGGACCCAGTGACGCGGGCCCTCAGCACCTGCCCGCTCGGCGCGGGTTCCGCGAGCATCATCTCGACGAAGCCGGGCGTGCGCCCCAGACGGTCGCGCTCCATCAGCAGCTCCACGTCGCTGCCGACCTGGCTCTGCAGATGGTCCGCCAGCGCCAGCTCGCCCCTCTCCCTCAGCCGTGCCGCCCTCTCCTTGATCGTGGCGCGAGCAATCTGCGGCATGCGCGCCGCAGGTGTGCCGGGCCGCGGCGAGAACGGGAAGACGTGCAGGAAGGTCAGCCCGCAGTCGCCGACAAGGCCCATGGAGCCGGCGAACATGGCCTCCGTCTCGGTCGGGAAGCCGGCGATCAGGTCGGCGCCGAACACAATGTCGGGGCGCAGCCGCCGCACCTTCGCGCAGAAGGCAACTGCGTCGGCGCGGGCGTGGCGTCGCTTCATGCGCTTGAGGATCATGTCGTCGCCGGACTGCAGGGAGAGGTGCAGGTGCGGCATCAGGCGCGGCTCCTCGGCAATCGCGTCGATGAGGTGCGCGTCGGCCTCCACCTGGTCGATGGAGGAAAGCCGCAGGCGCTTCAGCTCGGGCACGTGGCGCAGGATGTGGCGCACGAGCCGGCCCAGGCTCATCTCGCCCGGCAGACCGGCGCCGTAGTCGGTGATGTCGACGCCTGTCATTACGACCTCGGCATAGCCGGCCTCGACCAGCCGGCGCACCCCCGCCACGACCTCGCCCGCCGGCACCGAGCGCGACGGCCCCCGGCCAAAGGGAATGATGCAGAAGGTGCAGCGGTGGTCGCAGCCGTTCTGGACCTGCACGTAGGCGCGGGCGCGCGAGCCGAAGCCGTCGACCAGCGCGTGCGCGGTCTCGCGCACCGCCATGATGTCGTTGACGGCCACGCGCGGGCTGTCCGCCAGGCTCAATGCGCGGAACGTGCCGGCGTGCATCTTCTCCGCATTGCCGATGACGCAATCGACCTCCGGCATGTCGGCGAAGCGGCTGGGCTCGATCTGCGCGGCGCAGCCGGTGACGATGAGGCGCGCATGCGGCCTCTCGCGCTTGAGCCGGCGGATGGTCTGGCCGGCCTGGCGCACCGCCTCGGCGGTGACGGCGCAGGTGTTGACGATGATGGTGTCCTCGAGCCCGGCGGCCGCGGCGTGGCCCCGCACGACCTCCGACTCGAATGCGTTGAGCCGGCAGCCCAGCGTGACGACGCGGACGGCGGCTTGCGCTGCCCTTGTCCCCTCTCCCCACGCCCCTTCCGGCGTGGGGAGAGGGCTAGGGTGAGGGGCAGCCGTCGGCTCCGGCGCTTGTTGCTGCCCCTCACCCCGACCCTCTCCCCATTCTGAAAAAGAATGGGGAGAGGGGGGAGATCGCAAGGGCGTCGGGGCTTCGCTCATATTGGCATCAAGCCGTTGCCAGGGCATCGAGCACACCTTCGTGCTCGAGCTCGACGGGCCCCGTCATCAGGATGTGGTTGTCGGCGCGCCACTCGATGACGAGCGGCCCGCCCGGCAGCGTCACCGTCACGCGGCGCTCCGTGAGCCCCTTGCGCACGGCGCACACGGTCGCGGCGCACGCAGCGCTGCCGCAAGCCTTGGTGAGGCCGGCACCGCGCTCCCAGGTGCGAACCGTGATGGCATCGCGGGAGGCGACGCGGGCGAGCGAGATGTTGGCCCGCTCCGGGAAGATCGGATGGTTCTCCAGCATCGGCCCGATGCGGGCGAGATCGTAGGCATCGACGTCCTCGACCCAGAACACCGCGTGCGGATTGCCGACGTTGGCGACCGAGGGCGAATGCAGGATCGGCTTGTCGATCGGCCCGATCTGCAGCTCGATGGTGCGCGTGTCGTGGAACGGCTCGGCCAGCGGGATGTCGCGCCAGCCGAACCTCGGGGTGCCCATGTCGACCGTGATGCGGTCGATGCCGGCGACGACGACGTCGAGCACGCCGGCCTTGGTCTCGAACTTCAGTGTCTTGCGTCCCGTTTGCCCGGCCACCACCCAGCCGATGCAGCGCATGCCGTTGCCGCACGCCTCGGCTTCGGACCCGTCGGTGTTATAGATGCGGACATAGGCTTCCGTCCCGGCGACCTTCGCATCGTGCAGCACCATCATCTGGTCGAAGCGGGAGGCCGGACGGACGGCGATGGCGCGCGCCTCCGCCGCAGCGAGCACACGGCCGCTGCCCCGCAGATCGACCATCACGATCTCGTTGCCGAGGCCGTTCATCTTGCGGAAGGGAATTCCATTCGACATGCCCCCTTATATGGGCGTGTCCGCCGCAAGACAACGCAAGCCCGCGGCTGGCGGAAAGTTGAGGGGACGGCGCCCTTGCAGGTTTGGTCGCGCACGCCCATCAGGTTGACGAGACCCGCGGCAAATCCGGAGTCACTT
>VBAB01000735.1 GCA_005888525.1 Alphaproteobacteria bacterium | reverse complement strand
TATGACGGCCTCATGCGATGGCAGCGGAACCCGGCGGTGCTCGAGCCATGGGTGGCCGAGAGCCATTCGATCTCGCCCGACGGGCTCACATACACGTTCAAGATGCGCAAGGGCGTCAAATTCCACGACGGCACCGAGGTGAAGGCGCAGGACGTCGTCTACTCGCTCGACCGGATTCTTGCAGTCGGCAAGGGTGCGGCCTCGCTGTTCAAGACCATGGTCGATGCCGGTGCGGCCAAGGCCGTGGACGACTACACGGTCGAGTTCAAGTTGAAGAAGCCGTCGGCGATCTTCCTGTCGATCGTGCCCGAGATTCATATCGTCAACGCGGCGCTGGTGAAGAAGAACGAGGCCGGCGGCGATTGGGGCCAGGCCTGGCTGTCGAAGAACTCAGCCGGCTCGGGCGCCTACAAGCTCGCCCAATTCGATCCGGCGGTCGGCTTCGTCGCCGAGCGCTTCCCCGACCACTTCAAGGGCTGGGGCACGAAGTGGCTCGACGAGATCGAGTTCCGCGCCGTGAAGGACACCAACACGCGCGTGCTCGGATTGTTGCGCAACGACTTCCAGGGTATCGGCGGCTACCTCCAGACCGACCAGCTCAACCGCATCAAGACCAATGGCAACGCGCAGGTCCTGGAAGCGGAATCGATGCGCGTCATGATGGCTCAATTCAACATGACGCGTGCGCCCATCAACGATGTGCACGTGCGCCGCGCCATCAGCTACGCGTTCGACTATGACGGCTTCAACAAGGACATCCTGGGCGGGCTGGTCGAGCGCAATCCCACGCCGCTGCCCAACACCATCTGGGGCGTGCCCAAGGACGTGAAGGGTTACAGCTTCGATATCGACAAGGCCAAGGCCGAGTTGGCACAGGCCAGCGCCAAGCCCGACAAGCCGATCGAACTTGCTTTCCTCACCGGCTTCCAGCAGTCGGAGCAGGCAGCCCAACTGCTGCAGAACGGCCTCACCAAGGCTGGCCTGCAATCCAAGGTGGTGGGCTATCCTTGGCCGACGATCGTCGACAAGTTCAAGGACCCGAACACGACACCCGACGTCTCGATCTACTGGATCTCCACGTATTACGCCGATCCGCACAACTGGGTCGGCGAGATGTTCTCGTCCTCGACGGCGGGCACCTTCAAGAACGCCGCGCACTACAAGAACCCCAAGGTGGATGCCCTCCTCGACAAGGCCCTGAGCCTGACCGATCAGGCCGAGCGTTCCAAGCTCTACGAGGAGGCGACACGGATCGTGGTCGATGAGGCGGCAGGCCTGTGGATCTACAACACCAAGTGGTACGGGCCCTACTCGAACAAGCTCAAGGGCATCGTCTTCTGCCCGATCGGGTCGGCGCAGGAGATGCGCACCGCCTATTACGAGGGCTGAAGCCTTTGCCCTGCCGGAGCGAGGGGTGCGGCCGTGTCATCCCGGCGCTTGTCGCCGGGATCCACCCATCCCCGGGCGTCAGTGCAAGCTGAAGGATGGATCCCGGGCATAAGGCCCGGGATGACAGCGATATGCGGATCGTTGCGCTCATTCTCGTCCGCGTCGCGTGGCTTGCCCCGACGCTCGCCGGCCTCGTTGCCATCGTCTTCCTCATCTCGCGCGTCATTCCCTCCGATCCCGTCGCCCTGCTCGCCGGTGAGACGGCTTCGCGCGCGCAGATCGAGCTCTTGCGCCAGAAGCTCGGCCTCGACCGACCGCTGCCGGTGCAGCTTCTCGACTACTACCGGCAGCTCATGTCCGGTGACCTCGGCACCAGCCTCTTCACGACGCGCCCCGTTTGGGACGACCTCTCCGCGCGGCTGCCCGCTACCATCGAGCTGACGATCGCGGCCATGATCGTGTCGATTGCTTTCGGCATCCCACTCGGCGTGGTTGCCGCGCTCTACCGCAATCGGACGGCCGATCACGTGCTGCGCATCGTCACGGTCGCAGGCCTGGCGGTCGCCAGCTTCTGGTTGGCGCTGATGCTGCAGCTGTTTTTCGCCATGGATCTGCGCTGGCTGCCGCTGCAGGCCCGCATCACCGGCTTTCCCCCGCCATCGATCACCGGCTTCTACTTCGTCGATGCCCTGATGGAAGGCAACTTCAAGCGGCTGGGAGACGTGGTGGCCCACTTGATCCTCCCCGCCTTCACGCTCGCGTTTCCCGCGCTGGCCACCGTCGTGCGCTTCACCCGCGCCGGAGTCCTCGAGACGCTGCAGCGCCCCTTCGTCACCTACCAGCGGGCGATGGGCATCCCGGCCGGCCTGATCGTGTGGAAGTATGTGCTGCGCAAC
>VBAB01000143.1 GCA_005888525.1 Alphaproteobacteria bacterium | reverse complement strand
AGAAAAGGTTGGCAAATTGTCCTGAGCCCCCGAAGAAATAGAACGATGCGTGCGTGTCTGCCGGGTCGTTCGGCAAATGTGCTGGGGCGACCAGCCGTGCACCCGTGCGACGGGCCGAGTGGCATCTAGGCACGCGGGTGGGTGAGAACGTCAGGGTATGAGGTTCTGCCGCAGGGCCTCGGCCACGGCATGGGCGCGATTGCGCACGCCAAGTTTGGCCTGCGCTTTTTTCAGATGGCTGCGGACCGTCTCTGCACCGAGCCGGAGTGCCTCCACCACTTCGCGGTTTTGGGCTCCGGTCGAGATCAAACGCAAGACGGCGATTTCACGGGGCGTCAGCCGGACGGACGATCCCAGGCGCGCGCGACCAGGGTGGGTCACTTGCTCCAGGCGTAATGCCGCGAAGGTCGCAGCGGCGAAGATTATGCTCCGTGTCTTTGACTCCAGAACCTTGGAAAGAATCTTGCGCGACCAAAAAACGACCACCCACTGACCGCCAACGGGACAACACAATGCGTCGCGTATGCCATATTTGAAAAACAATGCGTCCGACCACCGATCGATCCCGACCGGCTCCAACACCTGTTTTGCTTCAGCCCATGTAAATGGAGCCATGCTGGATTGTGCCAGGAACAGGAGCGGGCGAAACTTGCCGCGCGCCAGGGCTTCATATTCCTCCCACCAGCCCTTCGGGACCGCCTTGTGCAGGAAGATGGAATCTCCGAGCTGAGCGCCGTCCCAACCCGCGGCCTTCGGTGGGAATCGAGCAGCCCCGAGGACGGGCAATGCCAGGCCCTTTGTCGTGATGTCGTGCAACGCGTTGAGCACGTCGCTTGGCGTTTGCTGCTCGTGGACGCTGCCCGCGTAGTCGATGACCCTCTCGTGAAGGCCGGCAATCGGTGCAAGCGGCACGGCGCGAACCATTGTCTGTGCACGGCTGCGCGGAGCGCTCTAGCCGCGGCACGTATTGAATAAGGTCGTTTGGAAGACGCGGGACCAGTTCCAGCGCAGCGGGATGTGGCGCACTGGAACTGACCTTCCCCCGTTTTGGCTGCGACGCCAGCGTGCGGTGGCGCGGCGGGCAGCCGCAAGAACGTTAGCACCCTCGTTGCGGCACAGCCTCCCCATTTAGGGGGAGACTTGCGACTCGCAGGACGAATAGCCGGCCCACCTGCGACGTTCTCCTTGCGGCCTCAATCGGCCGGGGCAGCAGTCGCCCTGTCAAGTACTCGCGTCCAGGGCGTCTGCGTGCCCGTCTGCCGTGCCGTTCGAGCCGTCAGGTCGATGCTTCGTACAAGGGAAGAATCTCGCGGCTGCCGCGGGAGCGCCCACCGAAGGGTGGGGAGAGAGAATGCGCTCACCCCTTGCCGCGCAGCAGGCGGGCATTCTGGCGCTGCCAGTCGCGCTTGGCGGTGTCGGCGCGCTTGTCGTGCAGCTTCTTGCCCTGCGCCAGCGCCAGCTTCAACTTCGCCCGGCCCTTGGCGTTGAAGTAGAGCTCCAGCGGCACCATGGTCATGCCCTGCCGGTCGACGGCGATGGCGAGCTTGTGCATCTCCTTCTTGTGCAGCAGCAGGCGCCGCGGCCGGCGCGGGTTGTGCTGGAAGAAATTGCCGGCGTTGCTGTATTCGGGGATATACGCGTTGATGAGGAAGATGCCGCCGTTCTCGGCGGAAGCGTAGCTCTCGGCGATGTTGGCCTGGCCGGCGCGCAGTGACTTCACCTCCGTGCCGGTGAGCTGGATGCCGGCCTCGTAGGTGTCCTCGATGCGGTACTCGAACCGGGCCTTGCGGTTCTCGGCAATGCGCTTGTGGCCGGCGTCCTTGTCGGCGGCCATCGCAGGACCCCTTGCTCGCGTAAGCCGCCGCTATTCGGCGGCCTTGGCCTGCAGCAGGCCGACGCGGGCCAGCACGTCGTCGATCGCCTTCTTGGTCGCGTCGGTCAGCGGCGCCAGCGGCAGGCGGCACTCCGGCGAGCCGATGATGCCGAGCCGCCAGGCGGCGTACTTCACCGGCGCCGGATTGGTCTCGACGAACAGCACATCGTGCAGCGGCATCAGCCTGTCCTGCAGCTCGAGTGCCGTCTTCCAGTTACCCTTGAGGCAGGCGTTCTGGAACTCGGCGCACAGCCGCGGCGCCACGTTCGAGGTGACCGAGATGCAGCCGTGACCCCCGTGCGCCATGAAGCCCAGCACGGTGCCGTCCTCGCCCGAGAGCTGGATGAAGTTCTTGCCGCAGGCGAGGCGCTGTTGCGTGACGCGCCCGACATTGGCGGTGGCATCCTTGACGCCGACCACATGCTCGAGCTTGGCGCAGCGCGCCATGGTAGCGACCTGGATGTCGACAATGGTGCGCACCGGCACGTTGTAGACGAAGATCGGAATGTCGACCGCCTCGCTGATCGCCTTGAAGTGGCGATAGAGGCCGTCCTGGGTCGGCTTGTTGTAGTAGCCGGTCGAATGCAGCACCGCGTCGGCGCCCGCCTGCTTGGCGTGGCGAGTGAAGTCGATGGCCTCGGCCGTGGAGTTGGAGCCGGCTCCGGCGATTACCGGCACGCGCTTCTTGGCCGTCTTGATGCACAGCTCGATGACGTGCTTGTGCTCCTCGTGGCTGAGCGTCGGGCTTTCGCCCGTCGTCCCCACCGGAACGAGCCCGTGTGTGCCCTCCGCGATCTGCCACTCGACCAGCTGCTGGAATGCCTTGTCGTCGACCTGCCCGCCCTTGAAGGGCGTGATCAACGCCGTGAATGAACCCTTGAACATGGGTTGCTCCCGAGCTTGGGGCGTTTGCTCCATCGGCGACGCGCCCCGCTTTGCCTTGAACGCCGCACCATCCCTTGATAGCTTTTTCAGGCCCCGCGCAACAGAAAGAAATGCGCAAAGACGTGCACTCCGGCCCGAAAAAGACTATGCCGACGGCGGGGGAGCCGGGCAAGGCAGGAGCCGGCCTTTTGCACCGGTCATGCTGATGCCTTGATTTCGGGGTGAATGCTCGGCATCCATCCTCAGCGCCGGGTAGCCAGACAACACGCGATCATCAGATTGGACGTGATGCGACCGATTCCGACGACTGTCTCCACCCTCGTCCTCCTCGCCCTGGTGGCAACCGGCCAGACGCTCGGCATCGAGCGCGCGGGCGCCCAAACCCCGCCGGCCGCCGCCAAGACGGCCAAGACCAAAGCCGCGGCCAAGCCCGTCCAGGCGCCGGCTCCAGCGGAGGCTCCCGCACCGGTCCAGCAGCCCGTGGCCGTCACCCAGCCGATGGCGGAAGAGGCCGAGCACGTGGCCCGCTACGACGCGGCGATCGGGCCTGCCCGCGACCACCCCCTCGCGCCTGCTGATGCCACCAGCCTGCGCGAGGCCATGGCGGCCGGGGGCAGCGGCAGGCTTGCCGAGGCCAAGACGATACGCGACCGGATCGGCGATCCCGCCGCGCGCAAGCTGGTCGACTGGTTCGTCTATCGTGGCGGATATGGCACGGCATCGGAGATTCGCGCCTTTCTCGACGGCAATCCCGCCTGGCCCGACCGCGGCCTGCTCACCCAGCGCGCGGAGGAGGCGCTGTTCAACGGCGCCGCCAATGCCCGCGACATCAAGGCCTTCTTTGCCGATGTCCAGCCCCGCACTGCCGTGGGCCACGCCGCGCTGGCAACCGCGTACTTGGCCGACAAGGACGAGGCGAGGGCCAAGGCCCTGGCGCAGAAAGCCTGGATCGATCTCGACATCCCGGCGAGCCTCGAGCCCGCCTTCCTCAAGCGCGTGGGCGGGCTGATCACGGAGGCCGACCACAAGCGCCGGCTCGATCGCCTCCTCTTCAACGACAGCCGCTGGATCGGCGAGCGCAACGAGCGCGCGGTTGTCATCCGCCGCGTCATTGCCCTGCTGTCGGAGGACGAGAAGAAGAAGGCGGAAGCGCGCCTTGCCGTTTTCCTGCGCGCCAAGAACTCCACCCAGCTCCTCTCCAAGCTGCCCGCGCACAGCCAGACCGACTGGGGACTGGCCGTGCAGAAGGCGCAAGCCTTGCGCCGCCAGAAGAAAGAGGAGGAGGCGTGGAAGATCCTCCTGGCCGATCCGGGTTCGACCAGCCAGGCGCCGGACGGCTGGTGGGAGGAGCGGCGCGCCAACGCCTATGCGGCGCTCAGGATGGGCAAGCCCAAGATGGCCTACGAGCTGGTGCGCAACCCCGGCCCGCTCTCCGTCAACGCAGCCAAGGACGCCTCCTTCCTCGCGGGTTGGCTGGCGCTGCGCCATCTGCACGACAACAAGCTGGCGCTCGGCCATTTCGAGGCGCTGGCCAAGGCGGCAGACGGCCCCTTGAGTCATGCCCGCGGCCAATACTGGCTCGGGCGCACGTACGAGGCGCTCGGCGACAAGGCCAAGGCGCAGGAGCACTACAAGGCCGCCTCCACCTACTTCGATACGTTCCACGGCCAGCTGGCACGCCTCAAGGTCGATGCCGCCGCGCACGCGCTGAACATAGCTCCGCCGGCCGCGCCCACGCCGGAGGAGGTCGCCCGCTTCAACGGCTCCGATGCCGTGTTGGCCGCCGTGATCGCGCGCAAGGCGGGCCTCGACGTCAGCCTCGCGCGGGCGTTCCTGTATCATCTGCGCAATCACCTGAAGAGCGAGGCGGAGGTGGCCATGGTCGCGCACCTGGCCGAGGCGCTGGGCGACACGCAAACGGCCGTCCGCATCGGCAAGGGCGCCATCGCTCGCGGCATGAACCTCGTCTACTACGCCTACCCCATCCATTCGCTGCCCGCCTACACGCCGCTGCGCAAGCCGCCGGAGCCCGCCTTCATCCTGGGGATCGCGCGCCAGGAGAGCGAGTTCAACTCGGTGACCCTGTCGGGTGCCGGCGCGCGCGGCATCCTGCAGGTCATGCCGGTGACGGCCAAGCACGTGTGCCGCGACTACAAGCTCAAGTGCGACATCCCCCGCCTCATGAAAGACCCCGCCTACAACACCATGCTGGGCAGCGCCTACATCTCCGACCGCATGGACGAGTTCACCGGCTCCTACGTGCTCACCCTGGCCGGCTACAACGCCGGCCCCGGCCGGGCGCGCGAGTGGATCAAGGAGTTCGGCGACCCGCGCGACGGCAAGGTCGATCCCATCGACTGGATCCATCGCATCCCCTTCGAGGAGACGCGCGAGTACGTGCAGAAGGTGCTCTCCAACATCCAGGTCTATCGCGCCCGTCTCGGCGATCAGGCCACGGCGTTGCGCCTCAACGCCGACCTCAAGCGCATCTCCGCCGCCCCGGCCGCGCCTGCGAGTCCGTAGGCGACAGCCGGGGTCGAGGCGCGCCGTCCGCCTCGATTACTCGACCAGCGGTGCGGCCGCAAAAACACGCCGCGGTCGATTCCAATAGCCCATGGGAACCAATCGGAAGCTCGCGTGTTGCTGTTCCATGACCGGCCACTGTATCTTTGGCTGCCATTTGTCGTGCCGGGCGTCCGCGCGTCCGATATAGGGGGATTGCCGTGACAGAACTGCTGCCCGTCGAGCCGCCGCGGCAAGCGCTTGCGGCGGACTCGAGCCAAGCAGCGGATCAAGTCAGTCGGGGGGAGGTCGAGCTGTCGTCGCACGCCTTGGCGAACGTATTGCCGGCGGCGATCTACATGACCGACGCAGTCGGCCGGATCACCTTCTACAACGAGGCCGCCGCCGCCCTGTGGGGCTGCAAGCCCGAGCTCGGCAAGAGCGAATGGTGCGGCTCGTGGAAGCTCTATTGGCCGGATGGCACGCCCCTGCCGCACGACCAATGTCCCATGGCTCAGACCCTCCAGAGCGGTCTGCCGGTGCGGGGCGTGGAAGCGGTGGCCGAGCGGCCCGACGGCACGCGCGTGCCGTTCATGCCCTACCCCACGCCGCTGCATGACGCAGCGGGCAATCTCGTCGGCGCCGTGAACATGCTGGTCGACCTGACCGAGGCCAAGCGCGCCGAGCACGCCGGGCAGCGGTTGGCCGCCATAGTGGAGTCCTCCGACGATGCGATCGTCAGCAAGGATCTCAATGGCGTCATCTCCAGCTGGAACAGCGCGGCGGAGCGGCTCTTCGGCTACAAGGGCGAAGAGGTCATTGGCAAGTCCGTGACCATTCTCATACCGCCCGAGAGCCACGACGAGGAGCCCGCCATACTCGACCGCATCCGGCGCGGTGAGCGCATCGACCATTACGAGACCGTTCGCCGCCGCAAGGATGGCAGCCTGCTCGACATCTCGCTCACCGTGTCGCCCATCAGGAACGCCTCGGGCCGGATCGTCGGCGCATCGAAGATCGCGCGCGACATCACCGAGCGCAAGGAGTCCGAGGCGCGCCGGGATCTGCTCACGCGCGAGCTGCATCACCGCACCAAGAACCTGTTCTCGGTGGTCCAAGCCGTGGTCTCTCGGAGCTTTGCGGGCAAGCGCACGGTCGAGGAGGCGCAAGAGGCCGTGCTCGACCGCATCCATTCGCTCGGTCAGGCGCACATCCTTCTGATCGACAAGGAATGGGAGGGCACGGACATCCTGGAGCTGGCCAAGAGCGAATTGCGCCCCTTCGGCGATCGCGTGGTCATGAGTGGGCCGCCGATGGTCCTGAGCCCGCAGGCCGCGCAGAGCTTCGCGCTGGCGCTGCATGAGCTGGCCACCAACGCTGCCAAGTACGGCGCTCTGTCGGTGCCGGACGGGCGGATACTCATCGGCTGGTCGGTGGATTCGCCGAACGGGTCCCGCCAGTTCACGTTCCGCTGGCAGGAGCGCGACGGGCCGCCGGTCTCTCCGCCGCAGCAGACGGGCTTTGGCAGCACCGTGCTCGAGCAGGTGATGGCGGAGTATGCCAATACCCCGCCCAAGATCGATTTTTCGCCGAGCGGTGTGGGCTATGAGGTGAAGGGACCGCTCGACGCCATTGCAGCCGCCCCGGTCGGGCTGCACGCAGCGCCTGTCCGCCACGCCAAGCCGAATTCCTCCGCGCCTCCGCCCGCTGCCTGAGATATCGGGCAGTCGTGGCGCCGCGGCGCGTCATACTCTACCATCCTTTCCAGATCCGCCGCTCAGAGCGGATCATCGGGCGCCCCGGCGCGCCAACAAGATATTGGAGGAAACCCATGAAGCGCAGACAGTTCCTGCAAGGCGCAGGCGTCGGTCTCGCGGCGGCCGCCGTCGCCTCCCCGGCAATTGCCCAATCGGCCCCGACGGTGCGCTGGCGCCTGGCCACGTCCTTCCCGAAGAACCTCGATACGCTCTATGGCGCGTGCGAGATGTTCAGCAAGGCGGTTGCCGAGCTGTCCGACCAGAAATTCCTCATCCAGGTGTTCGGCCCGGGCGAGATCGTGCCGGCGTTCCAGGTCTTCGATGCCGTCTCCAACAACACGGTCGAGATGGGCAACTCGGGCTCCTACTATTACATCGGCAAGGACCTGGCCTTCGCCTTCGGCACGGCCGTCCCCTTCGGCCTGAACACGCGGCAGATGAATGCCTGGCTCGTCTACGGCGGCGGCACCGATCTGCTCAACGAGCTCTACGGAAAGTACAACGTCTACGGATTGTCGTTCGGCAACACCACCGCGCAGATGGGCGGATGGTTCCGCAAGGAGATCAAGACGGTCGAGGACCTCAAGGGTCTCAAGTTCCGCTGCGGCGGGATGGCCGGCCAGGTTCTGGCCAAGCTGGGGGTGGTGCCGCAGCAGATCCCGCCGGCCGACATCTATCCAGCGCTGGAGAAAGGCACCATCGATGCCGCCGAGTGGATCGGTCCCTACGACGACGAGAAGCTCGGGTTCGTGAAGATTGCGCCCTACTACTACTATCCCGGCTGGTGGGAAGGCTCCGCCAACGGGCATCTCTTCATCAGCACTTCCAAGTGGGCCGAATTGCCCAAGCCCTACCAGCAGATGGTGAGGATCGCGGCGGCCCAGGTCGCAGCCGACCTAATCTCCAAATACGACGTCGGCAATGCGCCGGCCATCAAGCGGCTGGTGGTGGCGGGTGCACAGCTGCGCCCCTTCTCCCTCGAGATCATGGACGCCGCCTACACGGCCACCAACGAGCTGTTCACGGAGGTCGCCGGCAAGAACCCCATGTTCAAGAAGCTCTACGATTCGATGGTCGCCTTCCGCAACGAGCAGTATCAGTGGCACCAGGTCTGCGAGGCGACCTACGACAACTACATGATCCGGCAGCGCAACCGCGCCTGAGCCGGCGCACCGGCGTTGGAGACGGCAACGGCCGCCGCGGGTCGGTCGCGGGGGATGCGCCAGCTCCTGCCGCATCGCGCCCGCCCCATTTCACGAATTTGCGGTCAAGGAGTATTTCTTGTAATCGCCAATTTTGTGCCTTGGTGTTGCCTCAGCGCGACTGTTAACTGAGCAGAACGCAAAGAGAACATCGGGTGGGGTCAGATGTCGGTCCGAGGCTCGCAGGCAATCGTGTTTCCGCGTCAGTTGGTTGCGAGCTTATCCACAGTTCACGACTCCGTGATCGACCCGAGTCCTGCGTCCGCGCGTTTTCATGCCGTGGGTGTTCCGAGCGTCACTGAGTCGTCTCGCGTTGGTTCGTATCAGCGTCCTTGCATCGAGTCTGCGTCCGAGTCTCCGCGTTGCGTTGCGTCCAAGTTGCGTTGCGTCCAAGAGCGTTTCGTTGCGTCTGCGTCTGTGAGTAAGCGTTCGGTTGTGTACCCGGTGGCGTCTGCTCCCCCGTCTCGTGTCGCGTCTGCGTCGCAGTCGTCCCCCAGAGTAGCCCTTGCCCCCGCGCTGCAATCGTTGCGGCGCTCCGCCCTGGCGAAAAAGTGCGCGCGTATCGCCGGGCGGCTCGCCCTCCTCGCGGCGGGTCGGCCCAGGCAGACCCTGCAGTGAGCCCAGCGTCGCAAACGAGTTCGTGGCTTTTGTTGCGTGACGTGGTCGGCGCGCTGATGAGCGCAGTGCGGCCGCCGGCTTCTCGAGTTGCTGAAGGCTCCGGTGAAGGCCCCAGTGAAGGCCCAAGTCGGGAGGAGCGTCGCAAGCGTTGAGTTTCATGTGTTGAGTTCAGGCGTTGAAGTCCAGCGCCAGTGTTCGGAGGGCCGCGTGCATTGGCCCTCCCTGGGGCAGGCGCATCTG
>VBAB01000734.1 GCA_005888525.1 Alphaproteobacteria bacterium | reverse complement strand
CAAGACCGCTTACGGCCACATGTCCCGCTTCGCATCGGGCGTGAGCGACGGCGTCAAGGTGCGCCAGGGCCAGATCATCGGCTATGTCGGCTCGACCGGCCTTGCTTCCGGCCCCCACGTGCACTTCGAGGTGCTGGTCAACAGCAGCTATGTCGACCCGATGTCGATCCAGGTGCCGCGCGAGCACCTGCTCTCGGGCAAGCAGCTCGCCGACTTCCAGAAGGAGAGGGCGCGGATCGACGATCTGCTGCGCCGCAACCCGGTGTCGGCGCGCGTGGCGACGGCGAGCGGGGGATAATTCCGCGCCAGAGCAGGATCGCTTCAGGTGGAACCACGTCGCCTCGAATGCGACGTCGAGGGCTGAAGCGTGAATCCGGCTCTACTTCTCTAGCACGCTGCGCAATGACGGCGATCAATGGCCCCCGAGGAACGACAGCGCGTGGGGCGCCACGAGTCCAATGGCGGTGAAGAACAGGCCGAGCGCGCCCACGCCTAAGGCACCCCAAAGCAGATAGATGACCCCGGTGATGAGATAGGAGGAGGCGAGCACGATCGCGATCTGGAACGCGGCGGAGCCGAGCTCGAAGTTGTGATACTTGGCCAATGCGATATCGCGATTGGACTCCGCCTTCAGCGCGCGCGCCATGAGTTCCTTGCGACCCTCGCCCTTGCCGTTCGGCTTGGGCTCGCTCTCGTAGCGCGCCGCCCGCTCCCTCCACTCATTGATGCGCTTCTCGAGGACCTCTTTCACGACCGCATCCTTCGCAAGCTTGACATCGACCTCCATCTGCTCGGCCGCCGTCTCCATGGTGGTCTTGCGGATGGTCTTGGCTTGGTAGAACGCCCACAGGTTGGACGCCTCGACGTTGGAGCTGAGCGCATCCGTCTGCGCGCTTTTGCCGACCGTCTCGGCGATGGCGAGAAACAACGCCAGCACGGAGATGAGAATGGCGATCTTCTTGTTGTCCCCTTCCAAGCCGTGGCCAGCACCGTGACCGTGCGACATCATTTCCCTCCGTGAAGCGAGTCCGGCTCGTCGCCGTCCGTATTCTGCGTATCTGCCGGCGGATAAGTAAGCGCAATCCGATGCCCAGGCCAAGCGTCGCGCGAGGCAGTTAATTCTTGCCGGATATGCAACTTTTGGGGGTGCCTGCGCCCTAGGTGACGGTCACCTCGAGATCGCCGATGCCGTCGACGTGACCCTTGAGCTTGTCGCCCTTCTTGGTGGCGCCGACGCCCGAGGGCGTGCCGGTGAAGATCAGATCGCCGGCCTCGAGCGCGAACAGGCCGGACAGGAACTCGATCTGATGAGGGACGTCCCAGATCATCTGCGACAGGTCGCCCGTTTGCTTGCGCACACCGTTCACCTCGAGCCAGATCGCGCCTTTGGCCGGGCTCTCGACATGCTGCGCCGGAACCAGGGCCGTGCATGGCGCGGAGTGCTCGAAGGCCTTGCCCACTTCCCAGGGGCGCTGCAGCTTCTTGGCTTCCGCCTGCAGATCGCGCCGCGTCATGTCGATGCCTACGGCGTAGCCGAACACGTGCTTCATCGCGTCGGCGGCCTTGATGTTGGTGCCGCCGGACTTCAGGGCCACCACCATCTCGATCTCGAAATGCACGTCCTTGGTGGCGGGGGGATAGGGAAACTTGCCGTCGGTGACGATGTTGTCGGGGTTCTTCTGGAAGAAGAACGGCGGGTCCTTGGTGTCCCCGCCCATCTCCTTGGTGTGCTCGGCATAGTTGCGGCCGACGCAATAGATGCGGTGGATCGGGAAGAGCTTGTCGGTGCCCTTGACTGGGAGCGTGGGCTGCGGAACGGGATTGAAGACGTAGGTCATGAGCATGGCCTTTGCTGGTGCATCCGCCGTTCCATATCAGAATTACCCCGGCACCGTCAGGTCCTATTGTGCGGCTTGCCGGTTTCCGAGACGCGCGCCCTGCAACAACGCGTAAGTGATCGAACGCATTGCGGCGCTGACCGTTGGCCTTTGGGGGCCGCCCGGAAGGGATGGTGTTCCGTGCCCGTGCGGCGTCGCGCCTGGAACTCCCGACCGTGCTGCGCTGAGCGGCTTCTGACCCGAATGCTCGCGGCAGTCGAGTTTGCCGCCTATCGGCGCTGATCATCCTGCAGCGCGGCCGGCGACGGCAGCATCGGCCACCGACGTCTGCCGCACCGATCCAGGACCATCCGCCCTGGTAGCGACGCAGCTCTC
>VBAB01000733.1 GCA_005888525.1 Alphaproteobacteria bacterium | reverse complement strand
GCGAAAGCGTTGACGGGGCCAACGAGCCCGCCGGGAAAATATCCGCAACTCATGAACGCACCCGGTAGTGAGACAGGACCCGGGCCGCAACTCGTGACCTGGGGCAAGTCGACGGTCTGCTCCGTGGATGCGTTCAGCTACAACTTCCAGTGGACAACGAATTCGAGCAAGCACATCCCGTTCGACTGGGTCGGTCCATGATGACTTGCGCCTTGTTCCCCTGACGACGGGAAGCGACCTACAAGCCTTTTGTCAACACTCCTTGTTGCGCCTGCTCGCAGCCGCTTTTGGCACTGAACCGAAGTAGTTGATCCCGTTCGGCTTCTTCCGAAGTCAGGGGTAAAGCGGAAGTCCGCGCGGACCCACCGGCAGGACCGTTCATGACCGATGCTGTCGAAAAAGTCGGCGGCGAGAGCCTGATGCCTGTCTGTTGGCTTGATCTGGCAAGTGTCGGGTGATCGGGGCTTTCTGCCGTGGCCCATGCGGGCCTCGGCCTCGACGCTCACGCCACCAACTGACGCGACGCAACTCACGCGCAGGCGTGTTGTGGCGGCGGCCGGATGAGGCGCAGGGCCAGCATCTTGAGGTTCTGCACGATCGCGGCGAGATGGAACTCATCACGGACACCTGAGAGACCGCGCAGACGCATCCGCTCGAAGCCATGGTGGGTCTTCAAGTGGGCGAAGCGCATCTCGACCTTCTTGCGCTGATCGCGCGATTTGAGGAACGCCTTAGTGTTCATCTTGCGACGCGCCACGTCGCGGGCATCCTCGTGGAGATCACGCGGGATCTTTCGCGCGGGTTCTTTCGGGCAGCACTTGGCCTTGAGTAGACAGACATCGCAGTCGAGCTTACTGGCGCGATAGAGCAGGGTCCGACCGCCATGGATGGTGCCGCTGGTTCTCAGCACCTTGCCGTTGGGGCAGATGTAGTGACCACCCCTCTTGTCCCAGCGAAAGTCCGAGCGCGAGAACGTGCCATCGTCCCGGTCGCTCTTGTCGCGCACCGGGATGTGCGGCGTAATCTTCTTGTCCTTGACGAGCCAACCCAGAAACTTGCCCGTGCCATAGGCGGTGTCGGCTGCGAGCCGTTTCGGCTTGAGATCGAAGCATTGCTCGGTGCGATCGATCATGGTCTTGGTCGCCTCGACCTCGTCATAGGTGCGTGCCGGCGTCGCTTCCACGTCGACGATGACGGCTTCGTCGATGTCGATCAGATAGTTGAGCCCGTAGCCGAACTGCACGCGCTTGTTGGCCTTGGCCGTCCAGGCCGATGAAGGATCGGACGGCGAGATGACCTTCGGCGCCTTGCGATCCGGATTGGGCTCAGCGGTCTCATCGAGCGCAGCAAGATACTCGGCCACCGCTCGTGTCTGGCGCTGCTTGTCGGTCCAGTCGAGCTCATCGGGCGCCTTGCCGTGATAGCGGCTGGCGTTGGCCTCCAGCACGCTGGCGTCGACGGCAAAGCCTTCGCCCTTGACCAGGCCCATCGCCATCGCCGTCCACACCACGCGCTCGAAGATGTGGCGCAGCAGATCGCTCTCGCGGAAACGGCCCAGGCGATTCTCGGAGAACGTCGAGTGGTGCGGGACCTTGTCGTCCAGGTCGAGCTTGCAAAACCACCTGTAGGCCAGATGCAGCTCGACTTCCTGAGTGAGCTTGCGTTCCGAGCGGATGCCGTAGCAGTAGCCGACAATGAGCATCCGGATCATGAGCTCGGGGTCGATCGAAGGACGGCCGATGTCGCTGTAGTGCGGCTCGAGCTCCTTGTGCAGGTCGGCGAGCGCCACCGTCACAAACACGTTCATCCGCCGCAGCAGATGGTTCTCGGGGATGCGATCTTCGAGCCGGAACTCGTAGAACAGCCGCCCCTGATCCCGCCGCTGCCGCCCCATCATCGTCCCGCCCTCCGCTGCCGATGATCAATCAGCCACCGGAATCACGGTTCGCGGCCTCTCTCAAGCCCTCTTTCGACAGCATCGGTCATCAACGGTCCTGCCCGTGGGTCCGCAAGGACTTCCGCATTATCCCCGACTTCGGAAGAAGGCGAACGACATCAACTACTTCGGTTCAGTGCCAATAGCAGACAGAGGTGAGCACGAGTGCAGTTAGCTAGAGGAGGAGAGCCCAACACCCGAGACGTCGCCCTCGTGGATGATCAGTAGATCATGATCGCGGTGCGACGTGCGGTCGGTTACGACGGGCTCGTAACTCATCCATCCTGACGCAACCGGCCGATA
>VBAB01000732.1 GCA_005888525.1 Alphaproteobacteria bacterium | reverse complement strand
AGGTCTCCCTGCCAGGCCAGCCAGGCGATCGTATAGCCCCGCCGCATGAGGAAGCCGTTGCCGGCGTGCGCCAAGCTTCTGGGGTCGTTCGAGCCGGGCGCATCGTTGAAGAACTGCAGGCAGCGCTTATTGCCGCGGTTGGCCCAGTCGAACAGCAGCCGCCGGTTGCCGTTCTTCATGTCGACCGGCTTCAGCAGGAGAAAATCGGCCGTGAAATGCACGAGCCCACGCGCATCCCGCGCCGCCTTGTCGATGTCGACGATGCCCGCCTGCGCCTTGGCGGCGGGGTCCACCGCAAAGTGCACGCGACCGGCGATCCTCTCGTAGGCACCGGACGTGCCGAAGCTCTCCCCGCCTGCAAAAGTCGTGCGCTCGGCCACCCTCAGCTCGAGGTGATTGGTCATGACTGCGCGCTCCCTCGTTCCTCTGACGGCCGGCGTCCGGCTCCGCGATCGGCCTCCGGCCCCGCCGGGTTGCCGCGGGTGAAGCCACCAATGATGTGATGCGGAGACGCACGATTGGCCAGACCACTCGAGCCGAGAGTCTAGCACGACGCGTAAGGTGCCAGGGAAGTCGGAGAGAACGAGCGTCATTCCTTGCGTTTGTGTGGCGGCACGACCTACCTTCCGTTCGTGTCTCGACCCGCGCGGCGCTCTGAGCACGTCAACGCCTTTGGAGGAGAAATGACTGCGGCCAAGCGTGATCTTACAGTGCAGGATGTGGCGGATGTCGTAGCTCTGGCGACCGAGAGCGCCGATCCGAGGCAGGTCTATCGCGCGGCCGAGCGGCTCGCCGCCGAGACGATCGGGTGGCGCCTGTTCACCGTCCTGCGCTATGTCGAGCCGGCACAAGCCGTCGAGCGGCTCTATTCAAGCGACGAGGCGGCCTATCCCGTGGGCGGCCGCAAACCATTGAGCAAGATCGCCACCCCCCACGGTGCCATGGAGCACGGCGAAGCGTTCCTGGCGGCAACGAAGGACGAAGTACGCCGGGCGTTCTTTGACCACGAGCTGATCTTCTCGCTCGGTATCACAGCGATCCTCAACGTACCGATCCGCCATGCCGCGCGTCGTCTTGGCACAATCAATCTCTGCGGTGAGGAGGGCATGTACGGACCCGCCGAGATCGTGCGCGGAAGGGTTCTTGCCGGCCTACTGGCGCCGACGCTGCTCATGGCGCGCGATTGACGGCACCGCGCGATTTGCCGATGCTCGCCCGTGCTGCGAAACGGAGTAGGCACTGGTGACCCAATACCTCTTCAAGAACTTCCAGATGCTCGACCCCGAGCACGACGAGCTGCGCGGCGGCCACGAGGTCCTCGTCGAGGGCGACCGCATCAAGGAGGTGTCGGGCCGGCCGATCAAGGCGCCGGACGCGACCGTGATCGACTGCGGCGGCCGCACGCTGATGCCGGGGCTGATCGACAGCCACGTGCATGTCGTGCTGTCCGAAGTCTCCATCCCCCGCCTCGAGAACGTTCCCCTCACGTTGATGACGGCGCGCGCGGCCGTGCTCATGCGCGGCATGCTCGACCGCGGCTTCACCGGCGTGCGCGACACCGGCGGCGCCGACTGGGGCCTCAAGGAGGCGACCGACAAGTGGCTGCTGCCGGGGCCGCGTCTCTTCATCGCCGGCAAGGCGCTGGGGCCCACGGGCGGGCACAGCGACGGCCGGCGCCGCACCGACCACGGCACGCGGTGTCACTGCTGCGACGCGCTGCATTTCGCCATGGGGCTCGCCGACGGCGTCGCCGAGGTGCGCAAGGCTGTGCGCGAGGAGATGCGCCAGGGCGCGGACCAGGTGAAGATCATGATGTCGGGCGGCGTCGCCTCGCCCTACGACCCGCTCGACAGCCTGCAGTTCTCGCCCGAGGAGGTGGCCGCCGCCGTCGAGGAGGCGCACGCCTTCGGCCGCTATGTCTGCGCCCATGCCTACACGGTGGAGGCCATCACGCGGGCGGCGCATGCCGGGGTGCGCACCATCGAGCACGGCAACCTGATCGACGAGGCGAGCGCCGGGCTGATGGCGTCCAAGGGCATGTTCCTGATCGCCAACCTCGTCACCTACTACGAGATGAAGAAGCGCGCCGCCGAGTACGGCATGAGCGCCGACATGCTGGCCAAGAACGATCTCGTCATCGACGGCGGCTTGCGCTCGCTCGAGATCTGCAAGCGCGCCGGCGTGCCCGTCGCCTACGGCACCGACTTGCTCGGGCAGCTGCAGGTCGAGCAGTCGCGCGAGTTCATCATCCGCTCGGAGGTGCAAAAGCCGATCGAGATCATCCGCGCCGCCACGCTCATCGGCGCCCAGATCGTGCGGCAGGTCGATAAGATCGGCTGCCTGAAGCCCGGCGCCTTCGCCGATCTCCTGGTCATCGACGGCAATCCGCTCGCGAACCTCGGCGTCCTGCAGGAGCAGGGCAAATATCTCGCGGTGATCATGAAAGGCGGCCGCTTCCACAAGAACCGGCTCAACTGACCAATGTCGCCCTCTGGCACCGATTTGCATAGGACCGCGAGCACATACGCCCAACGTGTCATCCCGGTGCTTGTCACCGGGATCGATCCATCGGCGCACGGCGGAGCGAGCTGGTAGGTGGATCCCGGCAACAAGTGCCGGGATGACAACCGCGAGAGCCTGAGCGATGCAGCAAGTCCACTTCAAGAACTTCCAGCTGCTGGAGCCTGCCAACGGCGAGCTGCGTGGCGGCCATGAGCTGCTGATCGAGAACGATCCGCGAGTGCAGCGACAAGCCAATCAGGAGCGCGGAAGCCGTCGTCGTCGATTGCGGCGGGCGCACGCTGATGCCGGGGCTGATCGACTGCCACGTCCACGTCATCCACAGCGAGGTCAATATCCGCTTCATGGAGGCGATGCCGCTCACCTTGCTCACCGCGCGCGCGGCAACACGGCTGCGCGCCATGCTCGACCGCGGCTTCACCACGGTGCGCGACACGGGCGGATGCGACTGGGGCATCAAGACGGGCGTCGAGCAGGGCCATCTCGTCGGCCCGCGCCTGTTCATCGCTGGCCAGTCGATCGGGCCCACGGGTGGCCACTCCGACGGCCGGCGCCGCACGGATGTCGACAGCGGCTGCGCCTGCTGCAACGGCCTGCAGTTCAAATCGGCGATCGCCGATGGCTCCGATGAGGTGCGCAAGGCCGCGCGCGAGCAGATGCGCCAGGGTGCGGACCACGTGAAGATCATGATGTCGGGCGGCGTGGCTTCGCCCTACGACCCGCTCGACAGCCTCCAGTTTTCGGAAGGGGAGGTGCGGGCGGCGGTGGAGGAGGCGCACGCCTTCGGCCGCTACGTGTGCGCCCACGCCTACTCCGCCGAGGCCATCACGCGGGCGGCTCGGCTCGGCGTGCGCACCATCGAGCACGGCAATCTGATCGACGACGCGGCCGCCAAGCTGATGGCCGAGAAGGGCATGTTCCTCGTCGCCAATCTCGTCACCTATTACGCCATGAAGGAGCGGGCGGCGAAGTTCGGTATGACCGCGGAGAGCCTGGAGAAGAACGACATCGTGCTGGAGGGCGGGCTCAGATCGCTGGAGATCTGCAAGCGCCACGGCGTGCCGGTCGCCTACGGCAGCGACCTCCTGGGCGAGCTGCACTGGGACCAGAGCCGCGAGTTCACGCTGCGGCGCGAGGTGGTGGCCCCGATCGAGATCATCCGCTCGGCAACGACGATCGCGGCGCAAATTCTGCGCTTGGAAGGCAAGGTCGGCACGCTCGCCCCTGGCGCCTTCGCCGATCTGCTGGTGGTCGACGGCGATCCTCTGCAGGATCTGGCGCTACTGGAAGATCAGGGCAAGCACCTCTCCGTCATCATGAAAGCCATCATGAAAGCCGGCAAGTTCCACAAGCGCAGGCTGAATTGAGGTCATCCCGGGCCTCGCCTGCCCTCGGGCTTGTTCCGAGGGTCACCGGGATCCACCCCACCGCTTGCTCCGCCGCACGTGGATGGCTGGATACCGGGGACAAGCCCCGGTATGACATGGGTTCTGCTGTTTCAGTCATCCCGTCAGGGTCGTGATGCCCCGCAATACAGGTTCGCGTTTATTCGGCCGCATCGCGCTCAAGGGCGCGGCGGCGATCACACTGGCTTACATCCTGACGCCGCTCGTGTTCGTCACGTGGCTGGCGTTCTTTCGCCAGGAGATCCCGTCGTTTCCCCCGGAAGGCTACTCGCTGCGCTGGTTCTGGGCCATTGCCGACAACGATCGCTTCGTCTCCGGTTTTTTGCTCAGCCTGCAGCTTGCCGTGATCGCCACCAGTATCGGTCTCTGCCTCGGCTTGCCGGCGGCGCTCTGCCTCTCGCGCTTTCGCTTCAGGGGCCGCGAGGCTCTCAGCAGCCTGCTGCTGCTGCCGCTGGTGGTACCGGGAATCGTGTTGGGCATCGCGCTCTACGTGTTCCACGTCGAGGTCGAGCTCGCCACCGGATTGCCCATCCTGGGCTCGCTCGGAGGGCTGATCGCCGGTCACGTGCTGATCGTCATCCCGTGGACGGTGCGTTTGGTGACGGCAAGCCTCGCCGGGCTCGACCGATCGATCGAGGAGGCGGCGCAGAGCCTCGGCGCCAATCGCTTCACGACATTCCGCAGGGTGACGCTGCCCGCCATCCGCCCCGGCGTCGTTGCCGCGGCGCTGTTCGGCTTCGTGTCCTCGTTCGGCAACCTGGAGATGAGCCTCTTCCTCGTCGGCCCGGGACGCACCACCCTGCCGATCGCGATCCTGCAATATCTGGAATGGAAGATCGATCCGACCATCGCGGCGGTATCCGTCCTGCAGATCGGGCTGATCGCGACGGCCATGCTGATCACCGACCACTTCGTCAAGATCAGCCGGGTGGTGTGACGCGTCATGGCACGGCTCGAGATTGTTTCCGTGACCAAACGCTACGGCGACGTCTATGCGGTGCGGGACTTCACGCTCGATGTCGCCGACGGCGAGTTCGTCGTATTCCTGG
>VBAB01000142.1 GCA_005888525.1 Alphaproteobacteria bacterium | reverse complement strand
GCAACTCTTCGGCGCGGTTGGCAAGCATGGGGCCTTCGGCGCCCGGGCGCAGGGCGGCCCCCTTCAAGGATTTGCGTTCGACGGATGCGCCGAGCCCTTTTATCTTGCGCAAGCGGCCTTCCCGCGCGGCGGCTTCTGCCTCAAGAACTAGTGATGCCGAGCTCCGCATAGAGCTTGATGACTGCATTTCTCTTCAGCCTTGGGACGTTCAGCAGCTCAAGCAGGCTGGCCGGATACTTGACTCGAAACTTTTCAAGCCCTGGTCACTGCCGCGTTCGCTTTTAATTCCAATGAACCTGCGCGCAGTGGCATCGCCAATGCCGGGCAGGGCGCGCAGTTGCGAACGGCTGGTTACCTCGTCTAGGGGAACGAGGAGCGTGCGCCGGCTTTCCGCAGCGCGGATGTAGGCTCGGGCTTCGAAGAAAGCCCGCCTCCCAATCTCAGCAACAGGTCGGCTGCTTGCTGCGCGGTGAGCTTTCCCATGGGTGTGTCAGGCGCCGGGTCGTGGCCACAAAGCCTGCAGAAGGCTAGAACTCGCCTTCTTTCCGCAATGGCGTGCGCGGTCCATCGGGCGGCTCCGCGCCCTTGGCTTCGCGCATCGCTTGTTCGAGATGGCCGCGAGCCTCGGAAAGATGTTCACAGGCTTCCTTCCACCGGAAGATCAAGCCGTGGCGCGCTGAGCGCCGCAGCTCATTCTCCATGTGATGAAGGGATTTCAGCCAATCGGGGACGCTGTCGAGGATATCGGACATGGGACATTTGGCCTGTGCTGCACAAAGGCAGAACGTGCCGCCGATGGCCAAGTTCCAATTACCGCCCTGGAATTCACCCGTCTGGCGCAAGACGCTGATCTCGCGGGCCTTGGCGCACTTCTTCCTCACGCCGTACGAGAAAGTCGGCGACTCTGGATCGTTTCTGGCCAGCTTCCGCCTTGCTTACGGTATACTTCAGACTGGTCTCCAGATCGAGGTGTCTATCTCTGAGCAGGGCTTGTCCTTGTTAAAATTCCTCTGTGGGCGCTCTCGCGCAGCATTTCCTTCGAGGCGACCGGCCGGCGATGCTTCTTGAGCAGGTAACGGGTCGCTTCGTCGACGAGTTCCTGGATTGTGGCCATGGACGCCAGCGTCTACCAGCACGCCCGACCCAAAGCGCTTGTCCGATACTTCGTCTCTCCAGCAGGAGGAAAAGGCCGTTAAGCGACCGCAGCGGGCGCCTTGTCGGAAGTGGCTATGTCGTGCGCATATGTGACCAGATCGTGCGCGTGCACGATAAGGCGGTGCTGCTGCTGATGACCGTCCTGGTACCTGTGGGACGCGGCTCCCTCTATCTCTTCTCGGTAGACCTCGAAAATTGTTTGATAGTCCCGCTCAAGAAGGGCGTGCCCGGCGAGAAAAATCAAAGCAGCACGAGTGACGATGCAATGAACTTTCTTGTCGCCGCCATCGAGACAAAACTGAACGCCATGAGGCGTGATCAACGGCGGGTCGTAAAGGGAGCGCAAAATTTGCATATGAGCGCAACGGCATACAAGACGTAGGGTTCCGCCCATGCGACTGAAGTCGATAGACTCAGAGTATTCTTGGCCGTTCGCGAGCAGCTTTCCGCGTTACGCGATGCAAATCGTGGGCGGCGACCGTATATGCCAACCTGGAGACTCGAACGGGTCCGCCTACGCCAGCAGATCCTGGAACTCGCGATTGCGGTCTCACCTTGCGCACGAACCAATACTACTGAACTACCTTCAGATTGACGGCGCGTACCTCGTTGAGGGCGCCGCAGACGAGCTCGTAACCGAGTCCCCGGCCGCGAACAGGGAGGGGCGATTCGAGGTGATAGACAACCTTGCGACACCGGGCGCGGTAATCCAGAGCTTCAGCTCTGCGGTAGCGGCCGAGTGCTTCTCAGATGCCGGGTTGAGGGATCGCAGGACGCGCAGGCGCGGCGACAACAAGAAAGCCGCACAACTTGTGAGCGGCTTCCTCAGGCCATCAAAATTTTTTGTGGCTATCGAATTTCAATCCACGCACCCTGTCGCCAATAGCCATGACCGCGACCGGGCTCACGCCAGCGATAACTCTCGCCCTCTTTCCAACGCCAGTCATCCGACATGATACGGAGCTTCAAGGAAGGCTCATAGCTTGGGTGGCCGCTGACGCGCCAGCAATCACCTTCCTCGTTGCACACGATAGCTGCTGAAGCAGCGCTTGCGCTGATAGTCAACGCGCTTGCGCCAATGAGAGCGCCTTGCTGATTGCTTTCATGATCATCTCCTATCAAAGGGCTGTCGCTACTGCAGCGTGCGTTTGCACTCGTCGGCGCTCTTGCTGACGACTACACAGCCGTCCTTCACTTCCTTCACGGCCGCCAAGTCCATGTACTGGTGCTTGCCGCCGGACGTCGGGTCGGACTTTGCCAACTTGATGCGATCACCCTCCACACGATCGACCTTGCCGACGTGTTGACCGTCCGAACCCTTGATCTCCATGTGTTCTTGGATCTGTGAAGCGTTCACCATCGGCGAACTCCTTTGCCGTTGCGATATAATTTTCAACGACCAGCAAGAGCGCGGGTTCCTATGGCCCAGCTTTTGGAACCTGATTTGGTGCAGCGCAATACGGCGCCAGCCAAAAAGGCAAGAGGGCTGGCTGAGCCAAACAAAGGAACTCGTGCACGGCCGGCCGTACGCGGGGCCGGGATCCTCCAGGGAGTAGTTACTACGAGCGTTCGATGGCCTCGCGCAGATGCCGAAGGTCCTCCGCGATTTCGAGTCCGGGTTGGCGCAACGGTTGCGGCGTTCGACGTAAAGCGCTTCGATGGCGGAGGAGTTCCGGAGCCTCAGCGGCTGGCTTTGGGGCCGCTTCTGTGTGCAGAAGCAGAGAACGGGAAGTGGAGCTTTGATTCATAGACAATGGAGGCAATTGCAAAAACTATAACTGCGATGGCGACCAGCGGTATCATGAGGTCCGCATAGAAGCGCCAATCTCTGAATTTTGATTTTCATGGCATGGAACGTCCGGAACTTTCCGGCGGTTCCGCGGTGTCGGGCTGCAGCATCTGGTAAGCGGCGAGTCCAACTTCCGCGAAGCCAGCATCGCGGATTTTGGGCTGCTGTTGTCTCGTTGGATCGCGGAGCACCCAAATAGACCAAGTGAGACGATAAGATTGCATGCTGGGCGCTGAACGCCATGCGAATCTTCGCCTTCCTGTTTGCAAGCATCGAGTAGCACTAGCCATCCTTGCCAGATGTCGCATCCGGATTTCTGCCGGGAAGATCACGGTGGGAGCTGCGTGAGGTTTGAATGCGTTAATCGCCGGTGGCATCCCAATTGCTGGACGTCCACCGGGAACTGGGACTGCGCAGTCTGCGTTACCGCTTGGTGTGACTAAAAGAGGTCAACCAATGGCTGCGAGGAAATATTCCCAGGCATCGTCGCGCAAAGTGGGTAAGGCGATGCATGAGCGGAAGAAGGGTACGCTCAAGAGCGGGAGCGGCCGGAAGGTCAAGAGCAAGAAGCAGGCAATCGCGATCGGGCTCTCGCAGGCACGCAAGGAGGGCAAGAAAGTACCTAAGAAAAAGAAATACGAGCATGACGCGATCTCGTGGCCGCGACTTGCTCCCCCGGCGCCTATCATTAGTGTCGGCTCCTCGTCTGGTATCGATAGCATCTCGTTGAACCGATGCTCGCTGATCACGCGCTGGAGGGTTTCCGCCATTCATCGCGGGCGGGGGTCGGTGGCGAATTGCGGCGGCGTTGCATGCTTGGTTCGGTTTACTTGTAGATCGGCGGCCGGTGCATGTGATGGGGTGCGTTAGCTTGTCTGTAACGCCACCTTCTTTCGTGGCGGACGGAAAGCTCGGTCAAGCTCTTTCAGATCCTCATCGGTCAGCCTGACATCCAAGGCTGCTCGGTTCTCATGCACGTGTGCTTGATCACTCGCCTTCGGGAAGACGACGATACCCTCCTGGCCAAGGAGCCATGCGAGCGCAACCTGTGCGGCGCTTATGCCATGCCGTTTGGCGATTGGCTTCAACTTGGGGCGCGTCGCCAACCTCCCCTCATCGAGCGGCGAATAGGCCATGACCGGCAAAGCACGCGTGCGGCACCACGGCAGCAGGTCCCACTCGATACCCCGATGGCTGAGGTTATACATGACTTGATTCGTGACGATTTCGTCGCCGCCGGGGAGCGCACGTGCTTCCTCCATATCGTGGGGCTCGAAGTTGCTCACGCCGTAGTCGCGGATCTTTCCCGCGCGTTTGAGGGCCTGGAAGGCTTCGAGCGTTTCTGCAAGCGGCACGGATTCGCGCCAGTGGAGGAGATAGAGGTCGAGATAATCGGTCTTTAGACGCTTGAGACTGCGCTCGCACGCTGCGATCGTGCCGTCGCCCGTCGCGTTGTCGGGCAGGACCTTGCTGTTGAGGAAGACTTCCTCGCGCCGCCCTTCTATGGCCTCGCCGACCACGTCTTCTGCACCGCCATCGGCATAGATTTCGGCGGTATCGATGAGCACCATCCCGAGGTCGAGGCCCAAGCGAAGCGCGCGAACCTCTTCGCGCCGCTTTGACTCGTCCTCTCCCAACCGTACCGTCCCCTGGCCGAGCGCGGGCATTGCTCGCCCGCTGGGTAACCGAAGAGTTCGAAGGGTTGTGACGGGCTGCAGCATCGGTGTCGCTCAATCGTTGCTCTTGAGAGTCCGTCCGGCGTGCTGCTTCTTCGACCTCTTTGAAGGCTTCCGAGGTGCGGAGAAACCCTTGCGGTGTTTCGTCGTCCCGACCACTTTCCCGTGCTCGCTATTCCCAGGGTTCCACTTCACGGGATGCTCTTTCTGATGTGTTGTGCTTTTCATAGCGATACTCCGAATCCATAGATGCGCGCGTAGAGGCGCGCGGCTTGCAATGCGTGACTCGCTTCACCGTGGCTGCATGCCGCCGCACTCGGTCGACCGTGCTGGGAATGACGCTCATCTTGTCTTGCCGCCTTGTGCTTGGCTGAACGGGCTCAAGGGAAGCGTTTGGTCGAAGATGCCTGAAACGTTATCTGTGCTGTCCCAAACGCTTTGTTACTTCGTCCGTTCCGCACCTGCTTCAGGCGGTGATCTGAGATCCAACAGACAGCCGAATCGCCCTCAACAAAAAGAACGGCCCCGCGAGAGGCGGAGCCGTTTTTTCGAGAGGTGTTTCAGCGGCAGCCGACCGAGGCGGCGCGGTACCCCATAACGCGATGATGGCGCCGATGACCCGCTGCCCGATAGCCGAGCTTTGCTTTGGCGCAAATGGCGCTTGCCGGAGGCGCGGTAGCCGTAGGTGCCCATCTTGCGGTGATTGCGTGCGTGGCGGGTGTTACGGGTGGTTGAGCGCATGGTGCGATCAGCCTTGACCTTGGCATTGGTAGTGGCCGCGTTTGTGGCCAACCAAAATCCGCCTCACTTGCCCATGGCCGGCAGCTATCCACATTGTCTTACGATCAAAGATCGGTCCTGAACCTTCCGATCAAGCCTAGCCACTCTTCAGCGAACCGAACCCTTCAATACAAATCGCAGCTTTTTTCGCGTCCATTTCGGCCCTGCGTATTCGACCCCAATCCGCGCCGATCTCAATACCTGCCTCGGTGCCACCACGTGACCCCTGTCTTCAAACCACAGGCCGTTTTGCTTTGCGGCTTCGAGCCCATTGAGGCTGTCGTCGATACCCAGTGCCGTCGTCAATCGAGCCGGGCCGCTAACAGCCCCAAGTCCGCGAATAAGCACCGCCGCCGCATCGCCCGGCTCGCCCGCGGTAACATTCAGCATCCAGTGGAGGCCATACACAAGGTAGACATAAAATCTGCCAGCCGGCCCGAACATCACTTCCGTGCGTCGCGTCCGTCCTCGCGACGAGTGGGACGCCAGATCATGCGGGCCTTCATAGGCCTCTGTTTCAGTGATGATGGATGAAGTTGGACCGCCGTCTTGGTTTCTTACCAGCTCTATTCCGAGCAACTCGCGCGCAACGAGGGCGGCAGGACGACGGAAGAAATCCGTCCGAAGCACACGGCGGCCGTGTCTTGCCATCACCCCGCAGAGCGCCTCTTGCGCTCGGAAAGGTTCTTTTCCCAGCCGACCACTGAACGGCCGCCGAGCGCGGGCGATCGATCCCGCTCGCCCGCAACAATGGCTTCGAATGACGGCCCGCTGGCAGTCCGTTCCAATGCCCGCGCCTGCTCGTCGAGCCGCTTGAACGCCTGCATTTCCTCGCCGTGGCCGAGCTTGGCGTTTTTCACCGCCGATTTGAGCACGCGGATGGTTTCGTCGTAGACCTTGATCGGCACAGGATAGGGATGGCGGTCCTTCCCTCCATGCGCGAGTGAGAAGCGCGCTGGGTCCTGGAAGCGGTACGGAGTGCCGTGAACGACCTCGGCGACCATCGCCAGGGACTGGACCGTGCGCGCCCCCACGCCCGGCGTCAGCAGGAGATCGGGGAAGTCCACCGGTCCCCGATCGGCCGCTGCCGCCAATGTTCCGTGCAAACGGCGGATGAAGACATCCTCCGAGCGGACGTCATGGTGCGCCGGCATGACCAGATGCGGTAATTCCAGCTGAGCGGACGGCTTCTCTGACAGCTTGGCAAACTCACGCGTGACCCGATCGGGCCCAAGTGTCAGCAAATCGAGTTGCGCCTGTCGCGAACGGCCCGCCCGCCGATCGGTCAAATTGACGATCTCGCCTTGGCTTGGGCCGTCGATGGCGCTGTGTGGCTCGTCTACGAAGCTTGATAGGTCACCCGAATGCCAGTGGTACCGGCGCGCCTGTCGCTTCTGCCCATTCATGCCCTGCTGCACAACTGTCCAGGCGCCGTCATCGGTGACAAAGAATCCATGCAGATAGAGATCGAAGCCATCCTGCACCGCTGCGCTGTCCACCTTGGCCACCAGGCGGCTTGCGCGAGTGAGCGCCAGCGCATCGACGCCAATCCGATCACCGAGGGCGGTCAGCTCATCAGGCGTACGTCGCGATTGCTTGCCGCGTCCCCCGCACACATGGATGCCGAGTTCGTGCTCCAAAGGGGCCAGGCCGCGCTTCAAGGCACCGATAACGCTGGTGGTGATGCCGGAGGAATGCCAGTCCATGCCCATGACGGCACCGAAGGACTGGAACCAGAATGGATGCGACAACCGACGCAGGAATTCATCCCGGCCGTAGTGATGAACGATCGCCTGGCAGACCACCGCGCCCAGCGACGCCATGCGCGCGGCGAGCCAGGGCGGCACGCGTCCGCCATGGAGGGGAAGATCAGCGCTGCCGGTTCGTCGTGCCATTGGTGCTCTTTGATTCGTCCTTTTATCCAGCCTACCAGAAATCCGTCGCCCGGCCGGTCCTGCGTTCAAGACAACCCGTATTTTGGAACCGGGAGCACCTTCGTCCGTTGGAATGCCAGGTTGCCGACCGATAGTATCCGTCGGAACCAAGCGGCGTTTGGCTAAGCCAGCGCCGCCTTCCTCTCCAACTTGGCTTCCAGCTTCTCGGGCTCGATCTCGACGTATTTGCCCTTGCTGACCTCGTAGCCTCGTCCCTTCTCATCCTTGTCGAAGGGTTTCCCGGTCTCTTCATCCACCATCTGCTGACGCAACCGGTTGCCGGTCTTGCGATTGATCTGGTGGAAATGCGTCTGTGGCTCGACGCAGGGAAGAGTGCGACAGGGCACGTCACCAGCGACAGTTTCAAGTACCCCTTCCAGTCGGCCCGACCCGTTGCCAATGTTCCGCTTCTCCAAGATATCGCTTGTCGTAGAGCGGAACGCCCGGATGCCCCACACCGTTGCATGAGGGGATGGCCGAGCCTTGGCTTCGACCCCCGGTTAACCAGGTGCCTGTCAATGGCGAAGAAGAAACTGGCCGACTACCGGGCCAAGCGGGATTTCAAGAAGACCTCCGAGCCCAGCGGCAAGGCCAAGGTGCGGGTCGCCGAATATCCTCGCTTCGTGGTCCAGAAGCATGCCGCCACGCGCCTGCACTATGACCTCCGCCTCGAGCATGGAGGCGTCTTCAAGTCCTGGGCGGTGACCAAGGGTCCCTCGCTCAATCCCGCCGACAAGCGGCTTGCCGTCGAGGTCGAGGACCACCCGCTCGACTACGGCGACTTCGAGGGCACCATCCCAAAGGGCGAGTATGGCGGCGGCACCGTCATGCTATGGGACAGAGGCTTCTGGATGCCCGAAGGAACGAAGGACGTCGACGCGGCGCTGCGCAAGGGCGAACTGAAATTCACGTTGGCCGGCGAGAAGCTGCAGGGCAGCTTCGTGCTTGTGCGCATGAAACATGATCGCGAACGCGGTAAACGCAACAACTGGCTGCTGATCAAGCACCGCGACGAGTTTGCAAGCGAGGATGACGTCGCCGAACAGGACAAGTCCATTGCTTCCGGCCGCTCCATGGAGCAAATCGCCGCCGGCAAGGGCCACGGCCCCAAACCCTTCATGGCGGCCGGGTCCAAGGCGTCGGCCCCGAGCGCCATCTGGCACTCCAACCGGGCCAAGGAGAGCAGGCAGAGCAAGGTACCGCGCGCGCAGGCCAAGCTGCAGGCGGACACTTCGGCGCGAAAGACGGCAAAGGCGTCTTCAGGCGCCATGCCGCGCTTCGTCCATCCGCAGCTCTGCAAGACCCTTTCCCGGCCGCCGCAGGGCGACGACTGGGTTCACGAGATCAAGTTCGATGGCTACCGCATGCAGCTCCACAAAAAAAATGGCGCCGCGACGATGCTCACGCGCAAAGGCCTCGACTGGACCGGCAAGTTCCGCGCTATTGCCGAGGCTGCGGCCGACTTGCCCGATGCCATCATCGACGGAGAGGTTGTGGCACTCGATGACGCGGGCGCGCCGAACTTCGCGGCGCTGCAGGCGGCACTCTCGGATGGCCGGTCCCAGGATCTGGTCTATTTCGTGTTCGATCTTCTCTTCGATGGCGGAGAGGATCTGCGTGCCCGTCCGCTGTCCGAGCGCAAGGCACGGCTGAAAGCCCTGCTGGCAAAGAACAAGACCACGGGCAATGTCCGCTACGTTGATCACCTCTCTGGCGCGGGCGACGCCGTCCTTCAGTCCGCCTGCCGCATGCATCTCGAAGGCATCATCTCCAAGCGTCTCAGCGCCCCATACAGCTCAGGCCGCACCGAGACCTGGACCAAATCCAAATGCCGCGCCGGCCATGAGGTCGTGATTGGCGGCTGGAGCGGCAGCGGAAGCAACCTGCGCTCGCTGATCGCCGGGGTGTATAGCGGCGATCACCTGGTCCATGTCGGGCAGGTCGGCACGGGGTTCAACGCGCGCAACTCCAAGGACCTGCTCCGGAAGCTCAAGGCAAATGCCACCGACAAGAGCCCCTTTGCCGGCAAGGATGCGCCCCGCAAACAGCGCGACTGGAATTGGGTGAAGCCGGTTCTGGTGGCTGAAATCGAGTTCGCCGGGTGGACCGGCGCGGGCATGATCCGCCAATCCGCCTTCAAGGGTCTTCGCGAGGACAAGCCTGCCAAGGAGGTCCGGGCCGAGCATCCGGTCGCGCCAAAGGAGGCCGACCTGGTCACGCCTGCTCCTGGTAGCAAGAGCAATGCAATAGCCAAAGCCGGCGCCGCCGTCATCATGGGCGTGACCATCTCCCATCCTAACAAGGCGCTATGGCCTGCGGAAAAGGACCAGCCTGCGGTCACCAAGCGAGACCTGGCCACCTATCTTGAAATGGTGGGTCCCTGGATGGTCGAGCATCTCAAGGGGCGGCCCTGCTCCATCATCCGCGCGCCAGACGGCATCAACGCTCAGAAGTTCTTCCAGCGCCATGCCATGCCCGGCGTTTCCAATCTCGTGGAGCTCACCACGGTTGAAGGGGACCGCAAGCCTTACCTGCAGATCGATCGCGTGGAGGGCCTCATCGCCATGGGGCAGATCGCGGCGGTAGAGTTCCATCCCTGGAATTGCGAGCCGCATCATCCAGCGCTGCCCGGGCGCCTTGTGTTCGACCTGGACCCGGCCCCCGACGTTGCCTTCTCTGCCGTCATCGCCGCGGCCAAGGAAATGCGCGACCGGCTCGAACAGCTAGGCCTCGTCTCCTTCTGCAAAACGACAGGGGGCAAGGGACTCCATGTCATGACGCCGCTGAAGGTCAAGGAAGGTAGCGACCTGGGGTGGAAGGAAGCCAAGGCCTTCGCGCAGGCGGTGTGTACCCATATGGCCAAGGACAGTCC
>VBAB01000141.1 GCA_005888525.1 Alphaproteobacteria bacterium | reverse complement strand
CGTCGCGCCGACCGCGGCAAGTGCAACGACATTTACGCTCGGAACCGTAAGACCGACAAACGACATGGTCACCCACGTCGGCGGCGCGAATGCCGGACAATGTCGAGCGCGAACACCACGAAGAAGAGGACCGCGACGATGGTCATGTCGTCGGGAAAATCCACATGGCGTTAAAACCGCTTGCTCCAGGGATGGTCGGGCGGCCGCGCCTCAGGGTGCGACCTCAGGAAATGGTGCAGGACGTGCAGCAAGGTCAGCACATGCTCCCTTTCGAAGCGCAGCTGGGCTCGCCGAATATCATCGATGATCATGTCGCGAATCGTCTCGCTTCCGCGTTCCTGCGAGAGGAGGTATGCGGCCATCGCCGTGGAAGCAATTCGAGGCAGGTGTTCGTGTTCGGCGATGGCGAGCACCTCCTCTTCGGTCAAGCCGCACAACGCGATGCAATCTTCAAGTGTGATCATGTTCTAGGCCGACGCCCGTGGCTGGCGATGATCCGAGGTTGGGTCAGCAACCTCATTTGACTTGCGGCGCCTTTGGCTGGTCTGAAAATCCCGCCCGCATGTAGGCGATGATCTTCCAGATGTCCTCGCGTTTGAGCGTATCCTTGAACGCCGGCATTTGGGTGTCGAACTGCTTGCCACCCTCGGCGATGCTCCACAGCAGGTATTCATCGACGGCAATGGGTCGCTGGATCATGAAAGCGAGAAGAGCCGGTGAGGGCAGCAGTGAACGCGGTGCATCACCGTCTCCTAAACCCTGATTGCCGTGACATCCTGCGCACCTCTGCGCGTAAATCTTGGCGCCCTCCTCGAGAGCCTCTTTTGCATTGCCAACCGTCGATTTGGCACCTTGATACTCCTTCTGGACGCCATAGTGCATAAACGTGTAGTGGCGCAGCAGCCTGGCGCGCATGCCCGGCGGCATCGTACCCGGCCCCCACAGCTCACGCTGCATCCAGGGCGGCTGCCAGTAGTCGACGCTTGGCTCCTTTGTGGGCGGGGGCGCAGTTTGGGCCGACGCACCCACGGCGATTGCGGTGAGCAACAGCAGCGAGCACACCAGTGCGTGCGTAGACCTTTGCATGACCAATTTTCCTCCCTCAGCCCTTGCTCCAATAGGCGTCGCGGTAGACTCGCACGAGCGGTCAATTTCGGTAGGCCAGTCAATCCAAGCTGTTCCCTAGCTCGACGGCTGGTCGAGCGTGGGCCAGCGGCTGAAGGCAAACACCCATAAAGCAATGAGATTCAACCCGGGCACAAAGCCCAAGACAGTCCACCATCGGCTGCGACCAGTTCGACGCAAGACGTTTGCGACCGGGATTGCCACCAGGCTGATCACCAGCAGGGGGACGACCGCAGCCATGAGCCAATGCCACTCCGCTGGCACCACAGTGCACACCCCCAATTGCCTGCAGAGATTTTCCACATCAACCTCCCTGGTTTGCGGACCTCGCCTGAGCGCAAACGTGGTGCGGGTCCCTCTGTGGCGTGCGTTCGTTGCCCGGCGTCGTTCGTCTTCCTACTGGATCGCTGTCGCCGGCCGCGAGGGTTTCCAGGGCTTCCAGATCGATGACTTTGACCTCGTTGCTCTGCGGCAGCTCGATCACGGCCATGGCCTTGAACTTGCTGAATGTGCGGCTCACGGTCTCGATGGTGAGGCCGAGAAAATCGCCAATGTCAGTGCGCGTCATCGGCAGTTCGATCGTCGAAGGGTCCTTGCCGTTGCGTTCATTGCGCCGGGAGAAGGCCAGCAGGAACCCTGCAACGCGCTCGATGGCGCTGCGGTGGCCGGTCGTCAGCATGAGATCCCGAGTCGCGGCAAGCTCGCGCGCCAGCGCCTGGTACAGCTTGAACCCCAGCATCGGGTCCTTGGCGGCGGTTTGGTGAACTGAGCTCACCGGCAAGCAGCGCAACCGGGTCGGTTTCACGGCCTGCGCGTTCATCTCATGCTCTTCTTCCATGCCCAACCCGATCATGTCGCCCGGATAGGCAAAACCCATGACCTGGCGCCGCCCGTCGGCGAGAACCCTGAACAGTGCTATGGCCCCGGTCTCGATCCGGTAGACGTGGGTGATCTCGTCTCCCTCGGCGAAGAGGAGCTCCTTCTCTTCGATACGCCGCAGGGACGCCTGGGCCAGGCTTTGCTCAAAGCCCGATGCCGGGCGGGCCGATACCGCCGAGCGAAGAGACACCGTGCGGTCGCTGAAGGTGTGGTGAGACAAGGTCGTCATCGGTGAGGCTCCCTACCAGATCGTTTCGCCCACCAATTGGCGACACTCCCGTCGTCGCCGTTCACCGGTCCCGAGAGAATTTGTATCGGTTTGTAACAGGAGGTCGCCGGGACGCCGTCAGGCGCGGATGATGTCGTGGACGCCCACCGAGTTGGAGCTTCTTGCCAGAAGGCTACGGTAGGCGCGGCGCTCATCGTCATTGTCGAACAGCTGCGCCCAGAGGATGACTTTCCCTGCAGAGACCGCTCCCTGGAGCTGCGCGGCGTGACGGGGAATTAGCCAATGGCCGAGCGCCGCGGTCAGCGTTTGCGCTCCCATCGTCAAACGCTCCGCAAGGCATGCAGCGAGCGGTCCGTCCGTCACGCTCGTCAATTCGACGTCCCCGGAATAAGGCAGATCACGGAGGGACATACGATTGTCGGGCCGTGCCACCAGGGGGCCGAGCACACGATGAAGGCCGAGGCAATTGAAGCTGTTTTCCGCCATTCCGCCGGCAGTCAGGTCGCGCACGGTTGCCTGCACGTCCGCCCACGTATCGAAAATGCCCACCGCGAATCGCAAAGTCGACCGATCATTCACGAGCTCATCCACCCGTTTTACGGGCTGAGCACCCGGAAGCTGAGGAGCATTGTCCACTATCCGCGCACCGCGTTTGATCTCGGTCAAAGAACGCCCTCATGGCAGCGCGGATCCACGGCGCGCACGGGAGCTGACTTCGGCAAAACTACTGTCGCTTGCCGAAGTTGCCTTTGACGGCGATCAATCCCCGGAAATGGCTTGGGCGGGTCGCTAAGATGCAGCTGGAGGTTCGGCCAGCACGTCACGCAGGGCGGCCACGAGATCGGCTTGCTGGTAGGGCTTCCGCAAGACCTTGAGCCGCTCGCGCTGCAGTTCGTCGCCATGCACCAGCTCTTCGGCATATCCCGAGGTCAGCAGGACCTTGATGCCCGGTTTCATCTCGCGCGCGCGGATCGCCACTTCGCGTCCCGAGAGGCCACCGGGCATGATGACATCGGTAAAGACCAGGTCCACCTCGTCGCCGCGACGCAGCATCTCGAGAGCGCTCGGCCCATCGTGAGCTTCGAGAACCTGGTAGCCGATCAGTTTCAGACGCTTGATGGTGAGCTGGCGCACACGTTCGTCATCTTCCACGACAAGAATGGTTTCGCGGGCCCGCGTATCGGTGTCAGCCTTCTTCGCGCCTGCGGCATCCTCCACCGATGCCCCGTCGGCTCGCGGCAAATACAGATTGATCGTGGTGCCGTGGCCCACCTCGCTGTAGATCGTGACATGGCCGCCGGACTGCTTCACAAAGCCGTACACCATCGCCAGGCCGAGACCCGTGCCCCTCCCCTTCTCCTTGGTGGTGAAAAACGGCTCGAACACCCGATCGCGCACGTCCGGCGGCATTCCCGTCCCGCTGTCGGAGATCGACAACTGCACGTATTCGCCCGGCGGCAACTCGGAATGGAAATCCGCGTGCTGCTCATCGAACACCATGTTGCGGGTTTCGACCACCAGCTTGCCGCCTTGCGCCATGGCATCGCGGGCGTTGACCGCCATATTGACGATTGCGCTCTGAAACTGCCCGGGATCGGCCCGCGTCGCCCACACCTCGGGTGCCAACGATGTCGACAGCGTGATGTGCTCACCGAGCGTCCGGCGCAGCATGTCGGTGACGCTTACGACGAGATCGTTCAGCTGGATGACGTGTGCGTCCATGTGTCGGCGACGGGCGAAGGTCAGCAGCTGGTCCGTGAGCTTGGACCCTAGGGCCGCGGCATCCTGCGCCTCCTTGAGAAGCGCGCGCGACTCGTCGTCCAAGAGACGGGGCTCCAACAGCTCGAGGTTGCCCGTGACAACCAACAGCAAGTTATTGAAGTCGTGGGCAATGCCGCCGGTGAGTTGACCGACGGCCTCCATCTTCTGGGACTGCGCCAGCTGACGCTCGCTCTCGCGCAGGGCATCCTCGACATGCTGACGGTCGCTGATGTCGTGGATCATGCCGGTGAAATACCGGCGGCCTTCGGCATCGAATTCGCTGACCGACAAATGCAGCGGGAAGGTCGTACCGTCCTTGCGCCGCCCACTCACTTCTCGACCGATGCCGATGATCTTCTTGACTCCGGTTCCAGCGTAGTTGGCGATGTATCCATCATGCTCGGCGCGGTAGGGCTGCGGCATGAGGACCTTGACGTTTTGCCCAATGAGCTCTGCGGCCCCATACCCGAACAACCGTTCGGTCGCCGGATTGACCGTCTCGATCAAACCGCGGTGATCGATGGTGATTATGGCCGTGACTGCCGACTCCAGGATCCCCCGCAGCTTTGCGGCCTGCACCGCGGGCGAGGACGTCTCGGCGGCATTCTGCGACATGACAGGTTCCCCAAGGACGATGCCCTTTTTTCGCGGCCATGCTAACACGGGCGCATTAGTGTTTACGAACCATCAGACTGTGGACAAGCTTTCGAAATGAACGCCTTGCGCAACCGGGAGCGGCTTGATGAGCGGTGCCCACATTCTCGTCGTTGACGACGACCCGAAGGTCCGGACACTGCTTCGGCGGTGCTTCGAAGGCGAAGGCTTCGCCGTATCGGATGCCAAGGACGGCGCCGAGCTACGTGCCTGCCTCGAGCGCAACCCGGTCACCCTCATCACGCTCGACCTCAATCTCGGCAAGGAGAACGGTCTCGACTTGGCCCGCGATATACGCAAGGACCGCAATATCCCGATCATCATGTTGACCGGGAAGGGTGATGCGATCGACCGGGTGGTCGGGCTCGAGCTCGGGGCCGACGACTACCTCGCCAAACCTTTCGAACTGCGGGAGCTGGTTGCGCGTGTCCGTGCGGTCCTGAGGCGCACGGCTGCGGCCGAGCCAACTCCCTCTTCGGGGCAAAGGTATGCGTTCGAAGGGTGGATCTTGGACATCAGTCGCCGCAGCCTCAAACGCGATAGCGGCGAGGACCAGGAACTCACCACCAGCGAGTTCAACTTGCTCGAAGCATTCGTGAAGAGGCCACATCGCGTGCTGTCGCGAGACGAAATAATGGATGTGCTCAAGGGCCACGACTGGTCTCCGCTCGATCGTTCGATCGACAATTTGATCGCGCGGTTGCGCAAGAAGATCGAGGGAGACCCGGAGCATCCCCAGCTGATCAAGACCGTGCGTGGCGTCGGATACACGTTCGCGGCGGATGCCAAGCGGCTGATCTAGGCAAGATCAGTTGGCCATTGCTCATCCTGCTTGAATCAAGATGTGGCGCTGCCACCGATGAGTGGTCAGCGCTGAACGATCCTCGGCGGCATCATATGGTCGAACTTGAAGTGCCGCCGCGCGTGGTCCACGAGTTGCCGGTCGCTTGGATGATCCACGGTTTCGACTGCGACAATCTTCTGTACGAGCGCCGGCGCGTGTTGACGGATGTGTTTGACCAGCTCGGTCTTCTCGTTCGCCGGACCGGTCACCAAAATCACACCCGCATCTGACATCGCATCGGCGACGCGCTGGAGAAAGTCATGGTCCTCAGGCGCGTTGCCGCTGCCGGTGCTATGCGCCTTGTGGTGCAGGTGGCGCACAGGACGATCGGGGTGTATCACCAGCCCGTCCGCCTCGGACGCGTTGAAGTGAAAGATGCGCGCCTCGTGATGATCGATCCAGACGACCGCGTGAACGTGTGCCGACATTGGCGCCTCCATGACCTATTTCGATAGACCCGTAAGGGAAAGTTGGCAGGCGTAACGACTTTCATTTTTTTCAAGCCCAGAGCTTGGTCGCTGCGTCCAACATGAGCAGGACCACGCACGCCGCTGCACCCGCCCACGGCACCCAAACCGGTGCCTCGAAGATTCCGGTAGGGGTCGGTAAGTGCCGACGCTTGATCCGGATGAGCGAAACGTTCACCACCGTAAAGACGATGAGTGTGAGGCGCGACGTCACCTCGGCAAGGTCATGCAGCGGCAACGTCAAAGCCAAGGCCAACACCAGCGCCGTCGTGACCACCGTTGCCACGACGGGCGTGCGAGTTCGGTTGCCGACGGAGCTGAAAACGCCTGGCAATTCCCCTTGGCGCGCCAGTCCGTAGAGAACGCGCGACGACATGATGATCTGGACGATGATGCCGTTGAGTGTGGCGATCAGCGCAATGAAGCTCATGCTTTGCGGCGATAGGCCCGTGAGCCGTTCGAACACGAGAGCCAACGGTGCATCTGATCGTGCCAGCTCCGCGCGGCCGACCGCCACCAGCGCAATCCAGACCACGCACACATAAAGGAGCGTGGATATGACAAGCGTCAGGAAGATCGCCCTGGGTAAGTTGCGTTTTGGATCGCGCACCTCTTCAGCAATATTGGCAAGACCCTCAAAGCCGATAAAGGCGAAGACGGCGATCAGTGTCGTGCCCACCAGTCCCGCCAAGAGGGCCCACTCGGTCGTAGCGGGCAGCATCTCCGGTAGTCGCGCAACGATAGGCGCGTCCGATGCGACGCCAGCAACCACGAGAAGCAGGAGCCCACCAATCTCGATGAGAGTCATGACGCCGGCGAGGGTCACCGATTGCTTGACCCCCCAGACGGCCACCGTCCCCATCGTCAACACGACGGCCGCCACCAGGACCCATTTGGGCAGCGGCAAGAACACCGCGAGATAACCGGCACTGCCGATGCTGATTGCGGCTGCGGACACGATCGCAATGGCGACCACGAGCAGTCCTACCGCGGTGGCGATCTTGTCGGAGCCGAAGGCCGCCCGGGCGTACGCAGCCTCGCCGGCGGCCACTGGGAGCCGGCACGCAAGCTCTGCAAAAGATGCAGCGGACAAAGCCATCAGTCCAGCGGCGACAACAAATGCGAGCGGTGCATGCATGCCGGCGCGTGCGGCGGCTGCGCCGATCAGTACGTAGATCCCAGCCCCTATGGTGACGCCCAGCCCATAGAGCGTAGCGTGCCACAAGGACAGTGAGCGAGACAGGGTCGGCGAGCGCGTCCCGGTTTCCGGTCGCGAATGCAGCTTTGAGTTCAAGACACGGGAACTCCCATCTGCGACGAATTCGCCCTTCGCCAAACAGATTGTCGCCAAGTGAGGATCTGCCATTGGCCATTTCCATTCCGAATTCTAACGGCACACCAGCACAGGAAGAGAGCTGAGCGACACGACCCTTTGAGCCTGACTGCCGAGCAGCAGGTGCTTCACGCCGCGGCGCCCGTGCGATGCCATCACGATCAGGTCGCAGCCCTTGACTTTCGCTGTCTCGATGATCGCTTCGGCGGCAAAATCGATGACGTGCGCGCTCTCGCAAGTGACGCCAAGTTTTGCCGCTGCCTCATGCACCTTGGCGAGGATTGCCGCGGCATGACGAGCGGCGGCTTTTTCGTAACCCGCGATGGGAAAATCTAAGCCCGGAGTCCCGCCATTGGTCATGGCCGACCACGGCTCCGTGGCCGTCACTGCTGTGACGCGGGCATCAAGCTGTTTTGCCAGTCTTAGGCCCGTGCTCTCTGCCTTGGCGGCAAGCTCGGAACCATCCGTCGCGATCAGCAAATGCGTGAACATGGCAGCTCCAAAGACCGATCGATGCCGATGCTTATCCCTGCCGCACCCACAACTGCTTTGATCGAAATCAACGCAAGCCACGCGCAACAGCGTAGAGAACTCGGAAATACGGTGATCTCCGCCACACCCACTCGGGAGCTGGCTATGCCCCACAAGCAGGTTCCCTCGCTCGACGGCGGCCAAGAAATGGGGAACCAGCGATCCGCTAGTTGCCGATGGAGTGACGGGAGATCTTCCATGTCCATGAAACGAATTCGTTTGGAGCTAGCGCGGGACCACGAGCTCCCTGAAGGAAGCAGGGACCGCGGATACGAATTCGCCGCTCCGCTCGACGAAGGGGGTCACCTCCTCGCCGACGAGTGGCGCGCCATGCGCGAGCGCTGTCGGGTGCGGCGGTTCTGGCCGGGGCAGAAGGACGAGTTTGGACGTCTTGTGCACCGCCGCGGCGGCAGCTGGGCGTTCGACTACGACGCCAAGCGAACGGACGACGACGAACCGGGTTTCAAGTTCGATCGTCACCACTTCGTGCCCGGAGAGTACGTCTCTATCACCGAACATGACGGCGTGATGCGCACGTTCCGCATCATCTGGGTCAGGGACCTATGATTTGCATCAGTTGCAATGAACACACAGCTGGAGAAGGAACATGTACAAGCACATCCTTATCGCCACCGATGGCTCGGAGCTTGCCGGCAAGGCAGTCGCGGCAGGCTTCGCCTTGGCGCGAGCACTCAATGCGCAGGTGACAGCCGTCACGGTGACGGAGCCATGGACAGCTTTGGTGTCAGGCGAGGCGATGATCGTCTTTCCGGTGGAAGACTACGAAAAAACCGCCAACGAAAACGCTGCTCGCATCCTGGCCGGAGTGTCCGCACTTGCGCGCAAGGCCGACATCAGTTGCGCGACGGTTCACGCGAAGGATCAGTATCCGGCCGATGGAATCTTGGATACCGCCAAGAAGAGCGGTTGTGACCTGATCGTCATGGCTTCACACGGCAGGCGGGGGCTGGGAAGGCTGCTCCTTGGCAGCCAAGCGGTCAATGTCCTCACCCACAGCAGCCTACCGGTGCTCATCTGCCGATAGGCGGACACCGCTCGTACATCTGCCCGTCACCACCCGAGCGGTGATCAGTCCGCTTGATCCGGATCAATGAGTTGAAGCGCATCCGAAGGCACTGTTAGGGCTGACAACCGAGGAGCAGGCCCATGTCTTACAAAACCATTCTTGTGCATCTGAACGACAACCGGCGCGCGGAAGCACTGCTCGAGCCCGCCATCCAGCTCGCCACCCGCTACAATTCCCACCTCCTCGGCTTGCATGTTTATGCCAGCATGCCCGCACCGCCCGTGCCCATGGGCTATGCGTCCTCGGTGCTGGGGTCGGTTATCGCCCAGGAACGCAGGCAGGGCGAAGAGATTGCGGCAACGTTTTCACGCATGACCGCGAACGCAGCCTTCGTTGCGGAGTGGCATCTGCGGAAGGTTCCGCACGTCGACCTAGCCTCCGTCGTGATGGAGCATGGCCGCGCCGCCGACCTCATCATCGCCGGCCAGACCGATCCGGACTGGGATCTGTCCCCCCTGCTCGACTTTCCCGAGCGGCTGGCCCTGGAAAGCGGCCGTCCG
>VBAB01000140.1:4842-14388 GCA_005888525.1 Alphaproteobacteria bacterium | reverse complement strand
ACTTCGTGTCCAACGCCTTCATGCGCCTGCCCGAGGGGCCGCTGATCAAGCGCGTGGTGGTCGCCGACGGTCCGGACGCCGCCGACGACTGGATCGCCTCCCGCATAACGAAGACCGATATCGCCGTCACCGCCGACATTCCCCTTGCCGCCCGCTGCCTGGAGGCCGGCGCGCGCGTCGTCGGCCCCACGGGCAAGCCCTTCACCAAAGCCGGCATCGGCATGGCGCTCGCCATGCGCGACCTCTCCCGGCATCTGCGCGAGACCGGCGAGAGCAAGGGCTACAACGCCAGCTTCACCCGCCAGGACCGTTCCCGCTTCCTGCAGGCGCTCGAGGAGGCCGTGCAGGCCATCCGACGCGGCGGCTGATCCCCAATCAAAAAGCGGTTGGGATTAGGCTGGTGTCCCGCCCAAGCGGGGTGCGGTTCAGCGCTCTCATGTTATCGTGCCTTGCGCGGCATCAGGGCTGCGCAATCCTTACGCAGGCCGGCCACCCTTTCTCTTGGACCGCGAGGTGTCCGCGCATGTTCTTCTACCTTGCGAAGATCTTCTGGTTCTTCGCTCAGCCGTCCGGCTTGCTGCTCGTCATGATGATCGGCGGCGCGGTCCTGTTGCGGGCCGGTCGCGATCGAGCTGGACGCCGGCTGATCGCCGCAAGCGTGGGTCTGCTGCTGTTGGGGGGACTGCTGCCCGTCAGCAATTGGCTGATCCTGCCGCTGGAGCAGCGCTTCGGGCGGGCCGATCTCGCGGGGCGGGAGGTCGACGGCATCATTGTCCTCGGCGGGGCCGAGGACGCGCGTATCTGGGTCGAGCGCAACGCGCATGCGCTCAACGAGGCAGGAGAACGCTTCACCGAGGCGCTGGCTCTTGCACGACGCTACCCCAAGGCGAGGGTTGTATTCACCGGCGGTGCCATCGAGATCCTCAGCTCGCCAAAAATCGGCGCAGACGCGGCCAGGGCGATCTTTCGCGATCTCGGCGTGGTGGAGGGCGATCGACTGCTGCTGGAGACCAAGGCGCGCGACACCTGGGAGAACGCCATCAACGTGAAAGCGCTGGTTCAGCCCAAGCCGGGTGAGCGCTGGCTCCTGGTAACCTCCGCCTGGCACATGCCGCGCTCCGTCGGCGTCTTCCGCAAGGCGGGTTTTCCCATCGAGCCGTGGCCGGTCGACTATCGCACAGCGGGTCTGTGGGATGCGCTTCGGCCCTTCGAAGCCCCCGCTGATGGATTGAAGCGTCTCGACACGGCGATGCGCGAATGGATCGGCCTCGTCATCTATCGCATCACCGGCCGCAGCGACGCAGTCTTTCCGGGCCCACAATGAGAACTGAGGCCGGATGGTGTTCCCAGGGAAACAGCGAAAGGCGCCGAGCCCGGCTACACAAGGCCCAACACCGCGGCGATCGCGATACAAGCGTCAAGAAAGGCAACTCCGATGCTCGAGTCGAACACGCGCCTGGTTATCGGTGGCTTTGCCGCAGTTGCGGTCGGAATCGCTGCCGGCTGGACGTTGCTGGCGGCGATGCCCGTGGAGGCGTCGGCTCCGGCGTCGGTGGTCGAGACAGCGCGCGTGCCGATAACAGCGCCCGCTCCTACTCCCGGTGCGGCTACCCCTGCCCGTGTACCGACCGCGACTCCCGCCCCGGTTGCGCCTGCACCTCCAGCGCGCACGGCCGCCGCACCACCTCCGACGCCGTCCGCTCCGGCCCCGGACGCCGCCCCGACCGACGACACGCGAAACAGACCGCAAATTCGCCTCGACGGCGAGCGGAGCGAGCTCAGATACGACGGCGATCAAGGCAGCCTGCATGTCAGCAAGGACAAGCTGAGCGTGCGCACACCTCTCGGCAAGTTTGAGCTGAACTGGTAGCTCGTGCGATACTTTTGCTATCGCGGGTGAATGGGCAACGCACTGATGGACTGGGGCGCTCGTAGCTCAGTTTCGCTGCAGATCCTGATGGCCGTCGGCATGGCGTCGTCCTGCACGCCGCCGACGCAAGCAACGACGACTCCTCCACCGCAGCCGCAGATGCACGCCGACGCCGCCCTCCTGCAATGGGTAGGGGATTCCGGCATCAGCATAGTGCGCATGCCGCAGCGCCCGTCTGCCGGCCGCCAGCCCTCGACGGTCCCGGCCGTGCAGCAAACGCCTGTGGTCCCATCCAATCCGAGCGACCCACCCCAGCTGCAAGGGCGCCTGCTCAAGTTGCAGGCCCGATTGGGCAGCCAGCCCAACGACGGGCAAAAGGGTTGGCTCGGCATCGAGATGGAATCGCTCGAGCTGCCGCTGGCTTTGTCGCTCGGTCTCCCCACCGGCGATGGCGTGTTCCTCCTAAATGCTCTCTCCGGCGGTCCGGCCGCCCAAGTCGGCATCCGCTTTGGCGATATCGTTGTCGGCCTGAACGGCAGGGCCGTTCCGAACGTGAACGAGCTGCGCCAGCGCGTGGCGTCGATGACGCCGGGCAGCGAGGTCCAGCTCGAGGTGTGGCGGATTGCGGCCGATGAGGGCGACTTCCTGCAGATGCTGCGCCGGCTGGCCGACAGCGGCAACACGCACGTCATGTACCGCCTGGGCAGGATGCACGCAGCCGGCATCGCCGGCGTCCGAGACGAGGTCGAGGCCGTGCGCTGGTATCGGAAGGCTGCGGACGCCGGCAATGTGAGCGCCACAGCGGCACTGGCCGTCGCGCTGCTCGAGGGTCGCGGCACGGGCATCGACCAGCAAGGGGGCCTGCGCCTGCTGAGGGCGGCTGCCGCCAAGGACCATCTCGAGGCGATGAACCGCCTGGGCCACATCCTGGCCGACGGCAAGCTCACCGACAAGGATACCCTGGAAGCGGCCCGACTGTTCACGAGGGCAGCCGAGGCAGGCCACGCACCCTCGATGGTGGACATCGGCCTGATGTACGCCAACGGCGCGGGCGTACAGACCGATCTCAGCAGGGCCGCCATGTGGTACAACCGGGCCGCCGATCTCGGCAATTCAGCCGGCATGGTCAACCTGGGTTGGCTCTACGAGTACGGCAAGGGCGTCGAGACCGATGTAGCCAAGGCGGCCATGTGGTACCGGAGGGCCGCCGATCTCGGCAACACCTTCGGCATGGTGGACCTCGCTCTGCTGTATTCGCAGGGCAAGGGCGTGCAGAAGAACGAGGCTGCCGCGGTCGCCCTGAACAGGAAGGCGGCCGGCCTCGGAAACTCGATGGCCATGAACAACCTCGCCTGGATGCTCCAGAGCGGCAGGGGCGTGGAGCGCAGGGGCCCGGAAGAGGCAGCCGATTTCATGATGAAGGCGCTCGATCGGAAGAACGAGTTCTCACGCCAACGCATGACGCAACACTCTGGCACCTGGACCAGGGAGTTCCGGCAAGCCATGCAAAGTAGGCTGCGCGACGCCGGCTTCTATACCGGACCAATCGACGGCCGCTTCCGCGAGACCACCATCGTCGCCATCGACGCATACTTCAATCGCACTCGCTGAGCGACGACCCTGGAAGGCGCCATGCATCGAACAGCTACAGTCTTCGTGTCCGCCCTGCTGCTCGTGTCGCCGATGGCGCACGCCCAGCCGGGCGGTATGCCCTCCGACATCGAGTGGAAAGTGGCCGAGCTCGGTGCCGTGATCAATCCGGCGGAGACCGCCAAGCTCTACGTCCCGCTGCAGGAGACGGAGCCCTACCAGGGCATCAAGGTCGAGCGCGATCTCCAGTACGGGCCCGACCCGCGCCACGCTCTGGACGTGTTTGCGCCCGACCAGGAGAACAGCGCCCCGCGTCCGGTGCTGCTGTACGTGCATGGAGGCGCCTTCACCGGCGGCAACAAGCGCAGCCCCGGCAGCCCCTTCTACGACAACATCGTGCTGAATGCCGCGCGCAACGGCTTCGTCGGCGTCAACGTCACCTACCGCCTGGCGCCCCAGCATCAATGGCCGGCCGGGGCGGAGGACATGGCCGCCGCGGTGCGCTGGGTGAGCGAGAACATTTCTGCCCGCGGCGGCGACCCTGCGCGCGTGTTCCTGATGGGGCATTCAGCCGGCGCCGTGCACGCGGCAAGCTACGTGGCCCACGGGCGGTTTCATGGCGCCAAGGGCGCGGCGCTCGCCGGCGCAATTTTTCTCTCTGGGCTCTACGAGTTTGCCAAGGCGCCGCCGGGGCCGCCCGAGAAGGTTTATTTCGGTGACGACCCGGCGAAGCTTGCCGAGGGTTCGACGCTAGGGAAGCTGCCGACCTCACCGCTGCCGCTGATGCTGGTCTACGCCGAGCTCGATCCGCCGAGCTTCATCGAGCAGGCCAAGCTCCTGAACGAAGCGCTGTGCAGGGCGGGCCGCTGTCCCCGTCTGGTACACTTGCCCAAACACAACCACATGTCCCAAGTCTATGCCATCAATACGCCCGATACCGACTTGAGCGACGAGATCGTCGCCTTCATGAAGAGCGGCAAGTAGATTGGGGCCGAGCAGCCTACCGCAATTGGCGGCTCAGCCGCTGGCGGCCGCTTCCTTCATGGCCTCGGAGCGCGCTTTGTCCTCGACGCCCTTCACGCTCTCGTCGCGATCGACGAACTCGATGACGGCAACGGGGGCGGAATCGCCGTAGCGATAGCCGGCCTTGAGCACGCGGGTGTAGCCGCCGGAGCGGTCCTTGTAGCGCGGAGCCAGCGTGTCGAAGAGCTTCTTCACCATCGCCTCGTCGCGCATGCGCGCTGCGGCGAGCCGGCGCGAGTTCAGATCCCCGCGCTTGGCCAGCGTGACGTACTTGTCGACTACCCGCTTCAAGTCCTTGGCTTTGGCCAGCGTGGTGACGATCTGCTCATGGCGGATCAAGGAGGCCGCCAGATTGGCAAACATGGCTTGCCGATGCTCGCTCTTGCGGCCAAACCTGCGGCCTAGTCTGCCGTGTTGCATTTGCTTTCCCTTGCGTCGTTCGCCCTAGGCAATGGGCAGTCGGCATTTGCAGTAGGACCATACGGTTGCCTACCGCCTATTGCCCACTGCCTGGGATCAATACTGGTCCTCGAAACGCTTGGCGAGGTCCTCGATGTTGTCGGGTGGCCAGTTGGGTACCTCCATGCCCAGGTGCAACCCCATGCTGGCAAGCACCTCCTTGATCTCGTTCAAGGACTTGCGCCCGAAGTTCGGCGTGCGCAGCATCTCGGCCTCGGTCTTCTGGATGAGGTCGCCGATGTAGACGATGTTGTCGTTCTTCAAGCAGTTGGCCGAGCGCACGGAGAGCTCGAGCTCATCGACCTTCTTCAAGAGCGCCGCATTGAACGCGAGCTCGGGATGCTTGGCCGTATCCTCGATGGCCTTCTTGGGCTCCTCGAAGTTGATGAAGACGGCCAGCTGGTCCTGCAGGATGCGCGCCGCCAGGGCCACCGAGTCCTCCGCCGTCACCGAGCCGTCGGTCTCCACGGTCATGGTGAGCTTGTCGTAGTCGAGGATCTGGCCCTCGCGCGTGTTCTCGACCTTGTAGGAGACTTTCTTGACAGGGCTATAGAGGCTGTCCACCGGGATGAGGCCGATCGGCGCGTCGTCGGGCCTGTTGCGCTCCGCGGGAACGTAACCCTTGCCCATGGTGGCAGAGAACTCCATGCGGATGGAGGCGCCCTGGTCCAGCGTGCAGATCACGTGCTCGGGATTGAGGATCTCCACCTCCGAGCTCGCCTCGATGTCGGACGCTTTGACCTGCCCGGGGCCCTCCTTCTTCAGCACCATGCGCTTGACGCCCTCGGAATGGACGCGCAGCGCAATCTCCTTGATGTTGAGGACGATATTGGTCACGTCCTCGCGCACGCCGGGGATCGAGGAGAACTCGTGCAGAACGCCGTCGATGTGCACGGTGGTGATTGCCGCACCTTGCAGAGACGACAGCAGCACGCGCCGCAGCGCGTTGCCGAGCGTCATGCCGAAGCCTCGCTCCAGCGGCTCCGCGACGAGGGTCGCCACCTTGTTCTTGGCGCGACCCGAGAGGATCTCGAGCTTGGTCGGCTTGATCAGATCCTGCCAGTTCTTCTGTAAGACATTTGCCACGGGTTGACCTCGCGATGGTCTTGTTGATCGGGAGCGCGCACCGGTGCCGCTCTACGGCATGCCCGGCCACGCGAAATTCTCGTTTGCCCTCGACGCTACACTCGGCGGCGCTTGCGCGGCCGGCAGCCGTTGTGCGGGATGGATGTGACATCCCGGATCGACGTGATCTGGAACCCGACCGCCTGCAGCGCGCGCAAAGCCGACTCGCGTCCCGACCCCGGGCCCATCACCTCGACCTCGAGCACCTTCATGCCGTGCTCCATGGCTTTCTTGCCGGCATCCTCCGCCGCCATCTGCGCGGCGTAGGGAGTCGACTTGCGCGACCCCTTGAAGCCCATGGTGCCGGACGACGACCAGGCGATGGTGTTGCCTTGCGCGTCGGTGATGGTGATCATCGTGTTGTTGAAGGTGGCACTCACATGCGCCACGCCGGAGGTGATGTTCTTGCGCTCACGCCGGCGCGGCTTGGCGCGGCCGACTTGCTGCTGCTGCTCTTTGGCCATTCAGTTCTAGCTCCAGGACGGATTGAGCGCGGACGGGGGCGCTTCACGCCGACCCGCCGACCGCCAGTGACGATGCGCCTCAGGCTGTCGCCTTCTTCTTGCCGGCGATCGGCCGGGCCTTGCCCTTGCGCGTACGTGCATTGGTGTGCGTGCGCTGGCCCCTGACTGGCAGCCCGCGGCGATGCCGAAGCCCGCGATAGCAACCCAAATCCATCAGCCGCTTGATGTTCATGGCGACATCGCGCCGGAGATCGCCCTCCACCACGTAGTCGCGGTCGATCGTCTCGCGGATCTGCAGCACCTCTGCGTCGGTCAGCTGGTTGACGCGGCGCTGGTCGGGGATACCCGCCTTCTCGCACACCTCTTTGGCGAGCTTCGGCCCAATGCCGTGGATGTACTGGAGGGCAATGACCACGCGCTTCTGCGTTGGGATGTTAACGCCTGCGATGCGAGCCACATCAGTCTCCCAGGAACGGCGCCATGGAACCTTGCCGACATCGCCCGCCGTGTCGATGCCGGACTAAACCCTTGAGAACGCACGCAAACCGGCCCCGGCGCAGTCCTCGCCAGGCCCGATCGCTGGGTTTCAAGTCGCGAAAGTTGTGGTCTTTTAACCGAGGGGCCCAATTTCGTCAACGCGTGTGTCGCCGACGGCACGCTGCTCCCTCCGTTCCTCATTTGGTCCCGCCCAGCACCTTGTCGATTTCCTTGGCCACCTCGGCGATGGGCGCCATGCCGTCCACCGACCGCAAGGTGCCCTTGCAGAAGTAGTAGCCGAGCAGCGGCGCCGTCTCCCGGTAGTAGACCATGAGACGCTTGTTCACCGTGTCGGCGTTGTCGTCGGGGCGCCGCGTGAACTCGATCGATTGGCAGATGTCGCAGACGCCCCTGACCTTGGGGCGCTTGAAGCGGTCGTGATATCCCTCGCCGCACTTGGCGCAGGTGAAGCGGCCGACGATGCGCTGGATCAGCTGGTTGTCGTCGACTTTGAGCTCGATGACGGCATCGAGCTTCCTCTTCTTCTCCTCGAGCACCTTGTCGAGCGCGGCCGCTTGCACAAGGTTGCGCGGAAAGCCGTCAAGGATCACGCCGCCTTTGCAATCAGGGGCGTCCATGCGCTCGGAGATGATCTCTATGACGACCGCGTCGGGGACGAGCTCCCCCTTGGCCATGATCTCCTTGACGTGTCGGCCGATCTCGCTGCCGGCGCTCACGGCCGCACGCAGCATGTCGCCTGTCGAAAGCTGGATGAGCCCGTGCCTGGTAGCGATTTCCTTTGCCTGCGTTCCCTTGCCCGCTCCCGGTGGCCCGAGCAGCATCAGGTTCGTCATCGCCTCGTCGCCCCTCTGAGCTTCGCCTTCTTGATGAGGCCCTCGTACTGATGCGCCAGCAGATGGCCCTGCACTTGGGCCACGGTATCCATCGTCACGCTCACGGCGATGAGCAGCGACGTGCCGCCGAAATAGAACGGCACGGCGGCGTACGCGATCAGCAGCTCGGGCAGCACGCACACGAGCGAGAGGTAGATTGCGCCGATAACCGTAATGCGGGTGAGCACGTAGTCGATGTACTCGGCCGTCTTTGTGCCGGGCCGGATGCCCGGCAGGAAACCGCCGTACTTGCGCAAGTTGTCGGCCGTCTCCTGCGGGTTGAAGACGATGGCCGTATAGAAGAAGGCGAAAAACACGATCAGGCCAACGTAGACGGCCAGATAGAGCGGTTGGCCGCGCCCCAGCGAGGCGACGATAGCGCCCAGCCACTCCGGCCCGGAGCCGGCGCTGAACTGCGCCACTGTGATCGGCAGCAACAGCAGGGAAGAGGCGAAGATCGGCGGAATGACGCCCGAGGAGTTGAGCTTCAGGGGCAGGTGCGAGGCATCGCCCTGGAACATGCGGTTGCCCATCTGCCGTTTGGGATACTGCACGAGCAGGCGGCGCTGGGCGCGCTCGATGAAGACGATGGCCGCCACCACCGCCAGCATCAGCGCGAACAGAGCGATCATGAGCGGCCAGGAGATGGCGCCCTGCCGCGACAACTCCAGCAGGCCAGCCAACGCGCTGGGCAGGCCGGCGACGATCCCCGACATGATGATCAGCGACGTGCCGTTGCCGACGCCGCGCGCCGTGATCTGCTCGCCGAGCCACATCAGGAACATGGTGCCGCCGACCAGCGTCACGACAGTGGAGATGCGGAAGAACCAGCCTGGATCGATCACCACCGGCCCCGACGCCCCGCGCGAGCCCTCGAGCCCGAAGGCGATGCCGTAGGCTTGGAATGCCGCGAGCGCCACGGTCATGTAGCGGGTGTACTGGTTGATCTGCTTGCGGCCCTGCTCGCCTTCTTTCTTCAGAGCTTCGAGCGTGGGCACGACGCTCGTCATTAGCTGCATGATGATGGAGGCCGAGATGTAGGGCATGATGTTGAGCGCGAAGATCGCCATGCGCTCGACCGCCCCGCCGGCGAACATGTTGAACATGCCCAGAATTCCGGACGACTGGGCCTTGAAGGACTCCGCGAATGCAGCCGGATTGATGCCGGGGATCGGGATGTAGGTGCCGAGCCGGTATACCACCAGGGCAGCCAGCGTGAACCAAATCCGCTTCTTGAGCTCTTCGGCCTTGGCAAACGCGCCAAAATTGAGATTGGCGGCAAGTTGCTCGGCGGCGGAAACCATTGCAGCTCTCCTTGGGCCCCCGGCCCGGCCCCTCGTATGCCCCTGAGATGCCCACCAACATGGGACCGGCGGTCCCATGGTGCAAGCCGCGTAACGGCCTTCCGGCCGCCGCGGCCAACCGCCCGCTACGGCCCCTCCGCCCGGGTGCTCCCGTGGGCTATTCTTCGGTCGCGGCGGCCTTCGGCTTGCCCGTCTTCGCTTTCTTGGCGGCCGATTTCTTGCGCTTGGCCTCGTCGGCCGGGAGCACTTTCTTCTCGATCAGCGTAATCGACCCGCCGGCACCCTCGATTGCCGCCTTCGCACCTGCCGTGGCGTGGTTGACCGTCAGCGCCAGCTTGGCC
>VBAB01000140.1:0-4661 GCA_005888525.1 Alphaproteobacteria bacterium | reverse complement strand
CCGATGCAGCGGCATCTGCCCGCCCTCGAACCCGCCGAGGCGGACGCCGGAGCGGGCGGTCTGGCCCTTGCCGCCGCGGCCGGCCTGCTTGCCCATGCCGGAGCCGATGCCGCGGCCGACGCGCACCCGCATCTTGCGCGATCCGGGATTGTCTTTGAGCTCGTTGAGGCGCATCTGGATTCGCAGCTCCTGCCGTATTGAGGCTCTCAAGCCTTGTCGTCGACCACCCGCACGAGGTGGCGGATCTTGTGGATCATGCCGCGTACGGCCGGCGTATCCTCGAGCGTGCGCCGGCGGCGCATCTTGTTGAGGCCGAGCCCGATCAGCGTCTGTTGCTGATCCGCGGGCCGTCGGTGCGGGCTGGCGATCTGCTCGACTGTGACCGTCTTGCCCGACTTGGGTCTCGCCTTCTTGCTGGCCTGCTCAGCTGCCATCGCACATTACCTCGCCTCAGCCGCCTCGCCCGCCGCCTCGCCTTCGCCCGCCGAGCCGTCGCGACGGCGGGCCACGATCTCGCTCACCTTCTTGCCCCGCCGCGCGGCCACCGCGCGGGGATTCTCCTGCCCTTTGAGCGCGTCGAAGGTGGCGCGCACCATGTTGTAGGGGTTGGTGCTGCCCAGCGACTTGGCGACCACGTCGTGAACGCCCAGCATCTCGAAGACGGCGCGGGTCGGGCCGCCGGCGATGATGCCCGTGCCGGGGGGTGCCGAGCGCAGCACCACCTTGCCAGCACCGTGCCGCCCCTGCGAGTCATGGTGCAGCGTGCGCCCCTCGCGCAGGGGCACGCGGATCAGGCTGCGGCGCGCGGCTTCGGTCGCCTTGCGGATCGCCTCCGGCACCTCGCGCGCCTTGCCGTGGCCGAAGCCGACGCGGCCTTTCAGGTCACCTACGACCACCAGTGCCGCGAAGCCGAAGCGCTTGCCGCCCTTGACCACCTTGGCCACGCGGTTGATGTGCACGAGCTTGTCTTTGAACTCGCTCTCGCGATCGTCGCGATCGCGACCGCGGTCTCTGTCTCTTGTGTTGCGCGCCACGCCTAGTCCTTTCGTCGATTACAGGTTGAGGCCGCCCTCGCGCGCCCCGTCGGCCAGCGCTTTGATACGGCCGTGATAGCGATAGCCGCCGCGATCGAACACCACCTTGTCGATGCCGGCCTTGCGCGCCCGCTCGGCCAGCAGCTTGCCGACCGCGGCGGCGGCCGCCTTGTCGGCGCCGGTCTTGAGCTGGGCTTTCAGCTCCTTCTCCAGGCTCGATGCGGCGGCCACCGTGTGGCCCTTCGCGTCGTCGATCACCTGCGCGTAGATGTGCTTGGAGGAGCGGAACACGGACAGGCGCGGCCGCCCGCCGGCAAACTTGGCGAGCGAGCGGCGCACGCGCTGCGTGCGGCGGTCGAACTGGCTCAGCTTGTGGAGCATGGGCGGCGCCTCACTTCTTCTTGCCTTCCTTGCGGTGGATGTACTCGCCCCGGTAGCGGATGCCCTTGCCCTGATAGGGCTCGGGTGGGCGCGAGGCGCGGATCTCGGCAGCGACCTGCCCCACCCTCTGCTTGTCGATGCCGGAGACCTCGATGACCTCCTGCTTGGCGCCCGCCACCTTCACGTCGACGCCGGGCGGAATCTTGTGGATCACATCGTGGCTGAAGCCGATCTGCAGCTGCAGCGTGTCCTTGCCCTTGAGGGCGGCGCGAAAGCCCACGCCATGGATCTCCAGCGTGTGCGCATAGCCTTTCGTGACGCCGTCGGCCAGGTTGAGGATCTGCGTACGCGCCATGCCCCACATCGCTTGGGCCTTCTTGGTCTCGTCGCGCGGCTTCACCTCGATGCCGGCGGCTCCCTTCTTGACCTCGATCTCCTCCGGGCACGTGAAGGAAAGCTCGCCTTTCGGCCCCTTCATCTTCACGGTCTGACCGTCGACGGTCGCAGTCACGCCTGCGGGCACGACGACCGGGTTTCTGCCGATGCGAGACATCGTCAAATCCTACCTATCACTTCGCCTGCTTGGCGCAGGCTCACACACAAACCGCCTCAGAACACGTTGCACAGGATCTCGCCGCCGACGTTCTCTTCACGCGCACGTGCGTCCGACATCACGCCCTTGGGTGTCGACAGGATGGCGACGCCCAGCCCATTCGCCACGCTGGTGAGATCCCGCACCGCCTTGTAGACGCGCCGGCCCGGCGTGGAGACGCGGCTGATCTCGCGGATCGCCGGCTGGCCGTTGGCATACTTGAGCTCGATCTCGAACTCCGAGAGGCCGTTCTTGTGGTCGACGCGCGCGTAGCCGCGGATATAGCCTTCATCCACCAGCACGTCGAGCACTCGCTCGCGCAGCTTGGATGCCGGCGACGACACTTTGGGGCGTCGCCGCTGCTGCGCGTTGCGGATGCGGGTGAGCATATCGCCGAGCGGATCGTTCATCGCGTCCCGTGCCTCCTTACCAGCTCGACTTCACCATGCCGGGGATCAAGCCCTGGCTCGCAAGCTGGCGCAGCATGTTGCGGCACACCCTCAGCTTGCGATAGTAGGCGCGCGCGCGCCCCGTCAGCTCGCAGCGGTTGCGCACGCGCGTCGCCGACGAGTTGCGCGGCAGCTGCGCCAGCTTGAGCCGCGCCGCGAAACGTACTTCCGCGGGTTTCGTCAGATCGGCGGCGGCGGCCTTCAGCGCCTTGCGCTTGACCGCATAGCGCGCGACGAGCTTCTTGCGCCGGTTATTCTTGTTGACCGAACTCTGCTTGGCCATTCCATCCTCCAAGGACCCGCCCGAACCGGGCCCCAGCTGCTAAACTATGTGCGAAACGGGAAATTGAAGCCGCGCAGGAGCGCGCGCGCCTCGTCGTCGTTGCCGGCCGTGGTGCACACGATCACGTCCATGCCCCAGACCTCGTCGACCTGATCGTAGTCGATCTCCGGGAAGATGATGTGCTCCTTCAGCCCCATGGCGAAGTTACCGCGTCCGTCGAAACTCTTCGGGTTGAGCCCCCTGAAGTCCTTGACGCGCGGCAGCGCGATCGTCACCAGCCGATCGACGAACTCGTACATGCGGTCGCCGCGCAGGGTCACCTTGCAGCCGATCGCCATGCCGTCGCGCACCTTGTAGGTGGCGACCGACTTGCGGGCGCGCGTGATGACCGCACGCTGGCCGGCGATCATCGCCAGGTCCTTGGCGGCCGCGTCGACCTTCTTGCGGTCGTTGACGGCCTCGCCCACGCCCATGTTGAGCACGACCTTCTCGATGCGAGGGATCTGCATCGCATTCTCGTAGCCGAACTGTTTGGCCATCTCGTCGCGCACCACCTTCTCGTAGTGCGTCTTCATGCGCGGCTTGTAGTCCTTGGGACGCGGCGTGCGCGCGACCTTCTCCTTGGCCCCACCCTTGTCTTTCGGCGCACCCTTGCCCTCCCGGGGTCCACCTTTCTGGCCCTTGGCGGCCTTGTCGCCACCGCCCTTGTCGGATTTGGGCTGCCTTGCGGGCTTCTCGCCCTCGGCAGCCTTGGCAGGCCGCTCCGCCTTCGGCGCCTTCGCCGGCTTTTCGTCTTCAGCCATGACTCTTGTCCTCGATCACTTCGCCGGACCGCTTGGCGAACCGCACCTTGCGCCCGTCATCCAGCTTCTTGAAGCCCACGCGCGTAGGCTTGCCGTCTTTCGGGTCTTCCAGCGCCAGGTTCGACAGGTCGATCGACGCCTCCTTGGAGATGATGCCACCCTCCTGCTGCGCCGACTGGCGCTGGTGCTTGCGCACCACGTTGACGCCGCGCACCAGCGCGCGCCCCTCTTTGGGGCTCACGTGGAACACCTCGCCCTTCTTGCCCTTGTCGCGGCCGGCGAGCACGACCACCTGGTCACCTTTCTTGATCTTGGCCGCCGACATCAGAGCACCTCCGGGGCGAGGCTCACGATCTTCATGTGGTTCTTGGTCCTGAGCTCGCGCGTGACGGGCCCGAAGATGCGGGTGCCGATCGGCTCGCCCTGCGGATTGATCAGCACGGCCGCGTTGCGATCGAAGCGGATCAGCGACCCGTCGGGCCGGCGCACGCCCTTGGCCGTACGCACCACCACCGCTTTCATCACCTCGCCCTTCTTGACGCGGCCGCGCGGAATTGCCTCCTTGATCGTCACCACGATCGTGTCGCCGATCGTGGCGTACCTGCGCTTGGAGCCGCCCAGCACCTTGATGCACTGCAAGCGGCGCGCGCCGGAATTGTCGGCCACGTCGAGATTGGTTTCCATCTGGATCATCGCACCGATCCTCGTCCCGCTCTTGCCGGATCGTCCGGCCTGCTTCTCGTTTGAGGCACGCGCGCGCCAACCCGGCGCGCCCGCCGCCGATCAAGCCTTCTTGTCCTTCAGCACGACCCAGCGCTTGTTCTTGGAGATGGGCCGGCTCTCCTCGATGAAGACGAGATCGCCCACCTTGAACGTCTCTTCCTCGTCGTGGGCGTGGAACTTCTTCGAGCGCCGCACGGTCTTCTTGAACAAGGGATGCGTGTAGCGCCGCTCCACCTCGACGACCACCGTCTTGGTGTTCTTGTCGGAGACCACCACACCCTGCAAAACGCGCTTCGGCATAGCCTAGATCCTCACCCCTTGTCCGCAGCCGCGCCATTGCGCTTTTGCACCTGCACCGTCTTCAGCCGGGCGATGTCGCGGCGAACCTCGCGCACG
>VBAB01000748.1 GCA_005888525.1 Alphaproteobacteria bacterium | reverse complement strand
CCGTCATGACCATCGGCCGACAGATCGGCGAGGCGCTGATCCTGCATCAGAGCCTGTCGAACAAGGCCGCGCTCAAGCGGGCGATCGAGATGCTGCAGCTGGTCGGCATCCCCGAGCCTCGGCAACGCGTCAAGGAATACCCGCACCAGCTCTCGGGCGGCATGCGCCAGCGCGCCATGATCGCCATGGCGCTCGCGTGCAATCCCAAGGTGCTGATCGCCGATGAGCCGACCTCGGCGCTGGACGTCACCATCCAGGCGC
>VBAB01000747.1 GCA_005888525.1 Alphaproteobacteria bacterium | reverse complement strand
CGGAGCGCGTGATCGTCATGTATGCGGGGCGCAAGGTGGAGGAGGCGACCGTCGGGGAGCTGTTCGCGCGACCGCTGCACCCTTACACGCGCGGGCTGATGAACTCGATTCCAAGGCTCGCCCTCATGCGGCGTGAGGCCGGCCGCGCCCAGGCGGAGCGCCTGCAGGAGATCCCCGGCATGGTGCCGGCGCTGAGCAATCTGCCGCATGCCTGCACGTTCGCGCCACGCTGCGCCTTCGCCGACGACACGTGCCGCGGGAAGTACCCGCCCTACGAGGAGAAGCGCTCTGACCATTGGGCCGCTTGCTGGCACTCCGACAGGATAGCGGAGAGGGCCAATGGTTGAGGTGGCGAGCCCAGCGTCCGATGTACCGACGCACGAGGTGCCGCAGCCCGGCGTGCCCGTGCTCGAGGTGACGGGGCTGTGCAAGCACTTTCCCGTGCGCAAGGGCCTGCTGCGCCGCACCGTCGGCCACGTCTACGCCGTCGACGGCGTGAGCTTCACGATCGGCCCGGCCGAGACGCTGGGGCTGGTTGGCGAGAGCGGGTGCGGCAAGACCACGGTTGGCCGCACCGTCATGCGCCTGATCGAGCCGACCGCCGGCACCATCAAGCTCGACGGCCACGACGTCACAAGCCTCGGCAAGAAGGAATTCAGGCCCTACCGCCGGCAGCTGCAGATCATCTTCCAGGACCCGTTCTCCTCGCTCAACCCGAGGAAGCGGGCCGGCGATATCGTCGGCGAGCCGCTCAAAGTTCACGGCATCGGGACGCGCTCGGAAAGACGCGAGCGGGTCGCCGCGCTGTTCGAGCGCGTGGGGCTCAGGCGCGCGCAGATGGACAACTTCCCCCACCAGTTCTCCGGCGGCCAGCGCCAGCGCATCGGCGTCGCGCGCGCGCTCGCCCTGAACCCCAAGCTCATCATCGGCGACGAGCCGGTCTCCGCACTCGACGTGTCGATCCAGGCCCAGGTCATCAACCTGCTGATGGACCTGCAGCGCGACATGAAGCTCTCCGGCACCGCCGTCATCCTGATCACGCACGATCTCGGCGTCGTCGCCGAGATGTGCGACGATGTTGCCGTGATGTATGCGGGCGAGGTGGTGGAGCGAGGCTCTGTCGACGCCATCTTCCGCAGTCCGCAGCACCCCTACACGGAAGCGCTGCTGGCCGCCGTGCCGGTGCCCGACCCCGCCATCAAGCGTACCAAGCTGGTGGTGCAGGGCGACGTGCCGAGCCCACTCAACCCGCCGCCCGGTTGCCGCTTCCACACGCGCTGCCCGTATATGGTGCCGCGTTGCAAGGAGGAGGTGCCGGCCCTGCGCGAGATCGAGCCCGGCCACCACGTGGCGTGCCACCTGCGGTGACATGTAGGTTGGGTCAAGCGAAGCGATGACCCAACGCAAGCCCAGATCGCAATTGGTGTTGGGTCTTCGCTCGCCGCTCGACCCAACCTACATGCCATGCTGTACTCCGCGGCGCGTGCGAATCGCATTCACGGCGCGAGGGAAGCTGGGCATGGCGACGTTTCTCAGGCTCGCATCGACCGGCGCGCTGGTGCTCGCCCTGGCAGCGCCCGCCACGAGCCAGACGACGCGCGAGCATCTTCTCGGCGGGCGAGCGCTCGCACCGGTCGGCGATGCTACGGCCGCACGCAGAATCACCAGCACCGAGGGCAGCGCGGATGCGCGCGCGGTGGTCCAGCGCATCATCAGCGTGATTGGCATCCCGATGACGAATTTCGAGGTCCGCGCCTCGCCGGGAGTCGCGAATGCCGAGGCGACGACCGAGAATGCCGGCAGGGACCGGCTCATCCTCTACAATCCGGAGTGGATGGCCGGGCTGCGGTCGTCGATTGCGACCAATTGGTCGGACTGGGTAGTTCTCGCGCACGAGGTCGGCCACCACGTGGCCTTCCATATGGATCCCAGCTTCCCCAACCACGACGCGGAGCTGCAGGCGGACTATTTCGCCGGTTTCATCCTGCAGAAGCTCGGCGCGCCGCTGGCCGAGGTCCAACTCGCCATGGCGATGGTGTCTGCCGACGAGGAGACGGTTACCCATCCGGCCAAGGCCAAGCGCGTCGCCGAGGTACGGAAGGGATGGGAAGCGGCAGCGCGCAACGTCGGCGCCAACGTCATTCCGGCGGCGATGACGATCCCGGAACGGTCGGCGATCGCGCCTGCGCACACGGCTGACGTACGGCCGGAGCAGCGCGTTGCGTTGCTGATCGGCAATACCCACTACAGGTCCTGGGGCTCGCCGCTCAAGAATCCGAAGAACGACGTCATCGCCATCGGCCGGCAGCTCCGCAGTTTGGGCTTCGCCACCACCGTCATCTACGATGGCACCAGCGAGCAGATTGCCACCGCGATCCAGGCGTTCCGGGACGAGGCGGCCGGCGCCGATTGGGCACTCGTCTACTACGCAGGGACTGGGATCGAGGTGGACGGCGTGAACTACATGATACCCGTCGACGCCGACGATCGTCGTGCCCTGTCATTCACACGCGACTATCCGCAGATGCGGCTCGATACGGCCTTCGAGGCCGTCAAAGGGGCAAAGCGCCTGCGCCTCGTGATCGCGGACGCGTGCCGCATCGATCCGGCTATCGTGCTCGGTGCGCCAGGCCCTGCCGCCAAGGCGCAGAGCTTCAAGGTGACCGAGCCGCCGCGGGGCGTACTCGTCGCCTATTCGACCGCGGCGGGACAGTATGCGCAGGACGGCGCGGACGAGCTCAGTCCGTATGCGCAAGCGCTGATAGGGGCATTGCGCGAGCCCGGCGTCGAGCTTTCGAAGGTGTTCCGCCGCGTCAGTGCGAACGTCGAGGCCGCGACCAGGGGTGCACAATTGCCCACCGTCATCGGCAACTGGCCGGCCGAGGATCTTTACGTGTCGCACAAATAGCGACATGGCCCGGAACGTGCCGCCAGGGTAAGGTGTCGCACCGCGCTTCGACGAGAGGAGGACGCCCCGTGGCGGCAGGCACGATCTACCAGCGGCCACGGGTCGCGCCCAGGCCGGGCGAGACTGTCGTCACCAGCACGTGCGGGCACAATTGCGGCGGCCGGTGCGTGGTGAACGCGCACGTGGTCGACGGGCGCATCACCCGCATCTCGTCGGACCCGGCCAAATGGGTGCCGGAGCTGCCGCCGCTGCAAGCCTGTGCGCGCGGCTTCGGGCAGATCGAGCGGGTGTATCACCCCGACCGGCTGCAGCATCCGCTTCGACGCACGGGCCCGCGCGGCAGCGGCCAGTTCGAGCGCATCTCGTGGGACGAGGCGCTGGACGTGGTCGCGCGCGAGATGCTGCGCGTGCGCACACGCTACGGCAATGCGTCGATCCTGGACGCCTCGCGCTCGGGCAGTCTCTCGGCGCTGCATGGGCGGACGGCGGCGCAGCGGTTCCTCTACATGTTCGGCGGCTGCACGGAGCTGTGGTCGAACATGTCGGCGGAGGCGGAGATCTTCTCCGTGCGCATGACCTTCGGCGCCAAGGCCGTCTACAAGAGCGCCGGTCGCGAGCCCACCGACTACGTCAACTCCAAGCTGATCCTCATGTGGGGCTGGAGCCCCGGCGACGGCACCTTCGGCACCGGCACCTACCAGTATCTGCGGCTGGCGAAGAAGCGGGGCGTGCGCATCGTCTCGATCGACCCGCGCCGGACGCGGTCGAGCGCCGTGCTGGCGGACGAGCACGTCTTCATCCAACCCTCGACCGATGCCGCGGCGCTGATCGCCATGGCCTACGTGATCGCCAGCGAGGGTTTGCACGCCGCGCCGGAGGGCGCGTCCTACCGGTCGTATCTCAATGGTCTATCGGACGGCGTGAAGAAGACGCCGGAATGGGCGGCGCAGATCACCGGTATGCCGGCTGAGACCATCCGGCGCCTCGCGATCGAGTTCGCGACCACCAAGCCGGCTGCGCTGCAATGCGGCTACGCGCCCGGCAGGACGGCCTACGGCGAGCAGTTCCATCGCGCCGCCTACGCGCTCGCCGCCATGACCGGCAATGTCGGCATCAAGGGTGGCAACTCGGGCGTCAGCAACGGCGCCACCGGGCGCACGGGCATCAAGAGCCTGCCCGCGGGCGCCAACCCGATCGACGCACGCGTCTCCTCACCAATGCTGGCGGACCTGCTGGCGCGCGGCAAAGGCGGCGGCTACCCGGCCGACATC
>VBAB01000746.1 GCA_005888525.1 Alphaproteobacteria bacterium | reverse complement strand
GGCCATGATATTGCCGACGGTCTCCAGCGAGTTTGAGCGCATGTGGGCCGCAGGCAGATCGGTCTGGACCACGATCTTGGGGCTACGCGGATCGGACACATCGACGCCTGTGAAGTTCTTGGGCGCGCTTTCGTGCGCGAGCCAAAGAATGCGGCGGCCGTCCGGCGCGATCTGGATCGACATACCCTCACCCATGCCGCCGAAGCCGTCGAGCCCATGGTGGGCCAGCAGCGTGAAGTTGCGGAGGGTGGGCTCGTAGGTGGCCATCTGCGGTTCCCTCTGATCGTCGACGCGTACGTTGGATTGGCTAACCGAACGTACGATGCATTAAGATGCGCGCGCCTGCTCCATGAACTCCGGCCGCAGTGCCTTGCTCCAGTCGGGGACGGCAGAGATCTTCTTCTCCTTGAGCAGGATTTCGGCCTGCGCCTGCATGTAGGGCCTGAGGTCGGCCGGAAAGCCGGGGTTCACGTCGACCGTAGCAAGCGCTCTCCTGAAAGTCTCTTGTGAGAGCTGATAGCCCTTTGACGTGTAGAAGCCATAGATGGCGTTCGCCACCTTGTTGGGGTCCGCCTGGAAGTCGCGCGCGACCTCCAGCCAGGCCTTGAGATAGGCGACGATGGTGTCCGCGCTCTTGGCGGCGAATTCCGGCGTGGCGGCCATCAAGACCGGCATCTTGTCGACGCTCCAATAGTCCATGATGGTGGTGGCGATCCCGTCCGCCTCGGCGATGGCATTGTAAGGCTCCACGTTGACCATCGCATCCACGGTCTTGGCGACCATGGCGGCCACCATGTTGTTCACGTCCATACGCACTTCCTGATAGTCGCCCTTCTTGAGGCCGGCCGCCGGCGCTATCTGGTCGACGAAGATGTTGCCGACCGAGGAGCCGGTCTGGTTGGCGATCTTGAGGCCCTTGAGCTGCTCGACTTTGGTGAGGGCGAGGTCCTTGCGCGCCATGATGCGGGTGGTCCTGCCGACATTCTCGATAACAGCTATGGCAACGAGGCCACCCTTGTCGTGACCGAGGACGAAGGACGGCCCCGCGTAGGTGCCGAGGTCGACCTGGCGCGCAACCATTTGCTGCATGGTGAGGTTGCCGGAGGGGACGGCGAACTCCTCGACCCTGATGCCGCGCTTGTCCAGCGCCCCTGACCGCAGCAGGTAATAGGTCGGCATGCCCCACATGTTGGTCTGATAGCCCTGGCGAATGCTCTCCAGCGCGGCCGCCGGGCGGGAGAGCCCAAAGCCCGCCGCCAGAGCGACAGCGCCGGTTGCGGCCAGGTGTTGTCGGCGGGTCAGTCCGGGACGCAGCTTCATGGGGTTTCCTCCAAATGCGCTTTGATTCTTGAGGCTAGTTGGTGCCGGCAGGCTCTCCGCCGAGATGGCGCAGGAGCTCTTTTTGATAGTGCAGGAATTCGACGCTGAGCGGGTCGCGCGGGCGGGCGAGGCCGATCGGCACTTGCGTTCTTACGGTGCCGGGGTGCGGGGTCATGACCACGACGCGGTCCGCCAGATACACGGCCTCGGCCACATTGTGCGTCACATAGATCAAGGTCTTGCGAGTCTCGCGCCACACCTCGCTGAGCAGCCGCTGCATGTCGTCGCGCGTCATTGCGTCGAGCGCTGCGAACGGCTCGTCCATCAGCAGCACGCTCGGGTTATAGGCGAGCGCGCGGGCGATGGCGACCCGCTGCTGCATGCCGCCGGAGAGATGGTGCGGGTAGGCTTGGGCGAACTTCTCGAGCTTCACCAACTGCAGTTGCTCGAGTGCGATCCGCTCGCGTTCCGCCTTCGCCACGCCCTTCATCTCCAGCCCGAAGGCGACGTTGCCGAGTGCCGTGCGCCAGGGAAAGAGCTGGGCGAAGTCCTGGAAGACGATGCCGCGGTCCATGCCATAGCCGGTCACCGCCTTACCGCCAATGCGCACCTCGCCATCGGTGGGAGCGAGGAACCCGGCGATGATGTTGAGCAGCGTCGACTTCCCGCAGCCGCTGGGGCCGACGAGACACAGGAACTCCGACTGCTCAATGTCGAAGCTCGCGCGCTCGACGCCCGCGACCCGCCCTGCGGGCGTGTTGTAGATCAAGGAGACGTCGCGGACCTCGATGTGGGGCATTGCGCGCTCAGCCCTTCACCGTCCGCACCATGCCCCACCGCTGCACGGTCGCCCGCTCCAGCGTACCGAACACGAGCCGCTCGAAGGCGAAACCGATGAGGCCGATGACGGCCAGCGCGGCTAGCATCACGTCAGCCTTGAGAAACTCCTTGGCGTCGAAGATTAACCAGCCGAGGCCCCAGTCGGAAGCGGCCAGCATCTCGGCCCCGACCACGGCGATCCAGGCGCGCAGGAACGCCTGGCGCAGGCCGGTGATGAGGAAGGGGAAGGCCCCGGGAATGATCACCTTCCAGAACAGCGCCTGCTCGTCGGCACCCATGGCGCTGCCCGCGCGCAGCCACAGCGGGTTGACGGCACGCACGCCCGACCAGGCGTTGAGCAGCATCGGGAACAGCGCCGCATAGAAGACGATGCCGATGGCGGTGGCGTTGCCGAGGCCGAACCA
>VBAB01000745.1 GCA_005888525.1 Alphaproteobacteria bacterium | reverse complement strand
CGAACTTCAACCAGGGTGTAGCACTTGCCTCGCCCAGGAAGGAGAAGCGTGACGAACTGTTGACGTTGTCGATGCCGTAGTAGATGCCCCTCGAATGGCCATCATCCCAGAACATGATCAAACGGTTGACCTGACCGGTGATGGTCAGCGACATCTTGCGGTTGCCCTTGCGGGCCGTGGTGGCCTCGAGCTCGGCCACGCGCTCTTCGAGATCGGCACAGCAGTCGCCGCCAAGGTCAGCTGCCTTAGCGGACGGCATTGCCACGCCACCCATGAACAATCCAGCCGCTGCTGCGAGCGCTAGCCTGCTGGTGCTTGACTTCAAGAGTCCCCCGATCATTCGAACTTCTCCGTTGGACTAACGCTACTCAGCGAGAGAATTTTCCGTCTTCACATCGGCGGGGAAGTCTTGGAGCAGAGGGCCGCCAAACGTCCCCGGACCGACCGTGTGGAGTACGCTTAACGCACTCCTAACTGATGCGTAAACAAGCAAAGCGCTAAACACACAGCTTTCATCCTCGCACGTGGCAGAATGGCAACTAATCGAATCGAGTCGGTGTCAAATTTTCGGCTGATTCAGCTACGTGCAAATTCTCGTCAACGATTCGATGGACGCAAGGAATTTTTCTGAGCAGAGCGCCACTTCTTCCCGCAACCGCCTGAAAAGGCGAGACAACCGCGGGCCACATGCACCGCGACGACGCATGGGACGCCCGCCGAAAAGTGCCTTAGAGATTGGTCATGGCGTCTAGCTTGGTGACGGAAGTGGTGGTGGTCGGCGCGGGCCCCGCGGGGCTGACCGCAGCCCTCGCTCTCTGCACAGTGGGCACAGAGGTGGTAATCGCGGCGCCCGCTTACGATCCCGCGCGCGCAGAGGCCGACAGGCGCACGACGGCGCTGCTCCCGAGCAGCATCGAACTCCTGAAAAACCTGGGCGTTTGGCAAGGGTGCGAGAATCGGAGCGCCGCCCTCGAGGGTGTACGCATCATCGATGACCGCGGCGGGTTGCTACGCGCGCCGGAGATCCTTTTCAAGGCGCAAGAGCTGGGCCTGCCGAGTTTCGGTTCCAACGTCGCCAACACGGTCCTCAATGCCGCGCTCCATTCGAGAGCATGCGCTGCAGAAGGGCTGCGCTGGCTGCCGACATCGGCCGTCGTCAAGGTGGAGCCCGGCCAGGAATTGGTGACGATCGAGCTCGCCGAAGGACGCAGGATCAGGGCCGCGCTCGCCGTCGCCGCCGACGGCCGCGCCTCGATCGCCCGCACGGCGGCTGCAATCGGCACGCGTTCGTGGAGCTACGCCCAGACCGCCATTGCCGCCACGTTTTGCCATTCGCGCCCGCACGCCGGCGTCACCACGGAGCTGCACCGCCGGGCGGGGCCGCTGACGACCGTGCCGCTGCCGGGAGACGCGTCGAGTCTCGTTTGGGTGGAGGAGCCGGCGCTGGCAGCCCATCTCGCGGCCTTGGACGACGCGGCGTTCCTGGCCGAGCTCGCGGCACGCCTGCAGGGCCTGCTGGGCTCGCTGAGGAACGTCGGCCCACGCGCGATGCACTCGCTTTCCGGCCTCGGCGCCTTGCGTATGGGCCAAAGCCGCGTCGCTCTGGTCGGTGAGTCCGCACACGTCATTCCGCCGATCGGCGCGCAAGGCCTCAATCTGGGCCTGCGTGATGCGGCCGCACTCGCCGAATGCGTCGGTGCCGCGCGCGCCCGGCGCGAGGACATCGGCAGTGCCGCAACCCTCGCCACATATCACGCCGCGCGCGCCGCGGACGTGCTTGGCCGGACCATCTCTGTCGATCTGCTCAATCGCTCGCTGCTCAGCGATTTTCTTCCCGTTCAGGCGCTGCGCGGCCTCGGGTTGCATCTCCTCGCCAACGTCGGGCCGCTGCGCCGTCTCGTCATGCAGGGCGGCATGGGAGCGCCCGGAAACCTGCCGCGCCTCATGCAGCCGGGAGGGTTCGCTCGCTTGAGCCCTTGACGCGCGCCTCACAACGGGCCAAGTCGGCCCGCGTAACCGGCTTCACCGCAGGGAACAGCCTCACCACCAAAACGAGTGGGTGCGCTATCGCGCCGAATACATGGCTTTGCGGCTAGTCGTGGCACTGGTGCGCATCGTTCCGCTCGACGTCGGCGTCAACATTTCGGCAAAGGCCTGGCGGCTCATCGCGCGCTTCGATCGCCGCCATCAGCGCGCGCTGGACAACCTGGCGATCGCCTTTCCGCAGAAGACACCGCAAGAGCGCCAGGCCATTGCACTCGCCATGTGGGAGAACCTGGGCCGGGTCATGGCCGAGACCATGCAGGTCGACCGCATCCTTGCCGACCCCACGCGCATCGAGATCGTGAGCAAGAACATCCACCGCCGATACAAGGACAAGCTGGGCCCCGCCATCGGAGTGTCTTTGCACATGGGCAATTGGGAGCTGGCGATCTGGCCGTTCACGCTCGCCGGCAACAACCCGGCGGCGGTCTATCGCACCGTCAAGAACCCCTATGTGGATGCCTACCTGCGCGAGATGCGCAAAGTGCTCTATCCAGGCGGCCTCCTCGGCAAGGGGCGCGACCGGGAAGAGGGGCAGGCGACCGCTCGCCGCATCATGGGCTTCGTGCGCGACGGCGGCCGCCTCGGCATCGTCTGCGACCTGCACGATCGCACCGGCCTGCCCGTGCCCTTCTTCGGCAAGCCGGCAAGATCGGTCACCATTCCGGCCATGATCGCCCGGCGCCTCGGCGCTCGCATCTGGATGTCGCGCTGCCTGCGCGTGGGCAAGCAGAGCCGCTTCCAGATCGAGTTGAAGGAGCTCAAGGTGCCGCGCTCGGCCAACCAGGCCGACGACGTGAAGTGGATCACGACCGAAATGCAAAAGCAGTTCGAGACCTGGATCCGCGAGGCTCCCGAGCAGTGGATGTGGAGCAACCGACGATGGGGCTAGGGGCCGCGATCTCGCCTCGAATTTGACACGGGTCGCGGGGGGAATAGAGTGTCGTGTTGCAGCGCAGCAATGGGCCACCCGCCATGTCCGCCGTCCGCACGCCTGCCAAGCATTTCACGCCCCTCGCCATCGGCGCGCCGGAGCCCTACCGGCAGCTTCCCGTGCGGCTCGAGCGCATGGTCCACTTCGTGCCGCCGCACAACGAGAAGATCCGAGCCCGTCTAGCCGACCTGATCCCGCGGGTCGACGCGGTGCTCGGCAACCTCGAGGATGCGATTCCTGCTGACGCCAAGGTGGCTGCGCGGCACGGCTTCATCGCCATGGCGAAGGCGCACGACTTCGGACAGACCGGTCTGTGGACGCGCATCAATGCGCTGAATTCGCCCTGGGGGCTCGACGACATCCTGGAGATCGTGCCGGCCGTTGGCGCCAAACTCGACGTCATCATGCTCCCCAAGGTCGAGGGGCCCTGGGATATTCACTATCTCGACCAGCTGCTGGCGCAGCTCGAGGCCAAGCATGGCCTGCGCAAACCGATCCTAATTCACGCCATCCTGGAGACGGCGGAGGGGGTCAAGAACGTCGCGGCGATCGCCGGCGCCAGTCCACGCATGCACGGCATGAGCCTGGGACCGGCCGATCTGGCGGCATCGCGGGGCATGAAAACGACGCGCGTCGGCGGCGGACATCCAGCCTACGGCATCCTGGCTGACGCCGGACCTGTCGGGTCCGAGCGCGCCTTTTTCCAGCAGGATCTGTGGCACTACACGCTGGCGCGCATGGTCGACGCGTGCGCCACCTACGGCATCAAAGCCTTCTACGGCCCGTTCGGGGACTTCGCCGACGGCCAAGCCTGCGAGGCGCAATTCCGCAACGCCTTCCTGCACGGCTGCGTGGGGGCCTGGACACTGCACCCGAGCCAGATCGACATCGCCAAGCGCGTGTTCAGCCTCGATCCCAACGAGGTAGCCTTCGCCAGGCGCATCGTGGAAGCAATGCCGGACGGCACCGGCGCTGCCATGATCGATGGCAAAATGCAGGACGATGCCACCTGGAAGCAGGCCAAGGTCATTCTCGACCTAGCGAAATTGGTGGCCACCAAGGACCCCGAACGCAAGGCGCTTTATGGGATGTGATAGCCACTTGCATGTGGTGCATTCGGGCCACAACATGCGGGGAACGGAAGCGCCACATTGCCAGTTTCCGTGTTGCGGACTATCGAGCGAGGCATTCGGTTGAGCAATTCCACTGGGAACGGCCGATGGGCACTGTCCGGCGCGCGAAATTCCAAGTCGGACAAGTGGTCCGCCACCGGGTGTACCCCTTCCGGGGCATCATCTTCGATATCGCCCGAGGAAGGACCAGCCGTTCTACCATTTGCTGGCCGAGAATGCTCACACCGAGTACGTGGCCTATGTCTCCGAGCAGAACCTGCTGCCCGACGCCACGGGGCAACCCCTGCGCCATCCACAGGTGGGCGAGCTGTTCGCGATAGGCGAGGACGGAAGCTATCGGCCGCTATTCCTGCAGCAGCCGCACTGACCAGCAGCATCCGACCGCAAATGGGGAGCGCACGGAAATCCGGGCGCCCACTGCGTGATGCATGCAGGTTGTCGCTCTATCGGATCATTTCTTCGGCGCAGGAGGCGGGGCGGCTCCGGGCGCCTGGCCAGGCGCCTGCTGCTTCTTCTGCTCCTCGGCAAGCTCATGCTGCCGCTGCGCGATCTGCTGCATCAGCGCCTTGCGGGCCTCCCCGTACTGTTTGCTGTCGACGGGGTTGCCGGAATAGGCCTGGTCGAAGCCGAAGAGCGGTACGGGGAACCCGACGGCCTGCCCTGCCGGATTGATCGCCAGAATCACGAGGCCACCGGAACCCTTCAGGTCGTTGATGAGATCAGCCCCCGCCTCCACTTCCGCCGTGCAGCCGGCGGGATGGCACAGCGTGTAGCCGAGCTTGAGGCCTTTGAGCTTGGTCTCGTCGACCTTCTCGTCCTTCTGAACCTGCTCCCACATGTCCTTGGGGTAGATGGAGGCGCGCATACCGGGCTGGATCAACATGCCGAGCGGCACCATCACCATGAAGCTCTGCTTGTCCTGGCCCTCCACCTGACGCACCGCCGCCGAGACCAGCACCATGCCCGTGTTGCCATCGAGGCGCTCGTGATGCGTCAGGCAGATGTTGAGGTCTTTCTTCGCCTCCTTGCCGTCCTTGTCCTTGGTGACGGCAGTCGCCTTCTCGCACAGCTTCACCCAGGCACTCTGGGGGGCCGTTGGGGCTGCGGCAGCAGGCGCTCCCTTCTGCGCCGGTGCGGCGGCTGGTGGCTTCTTGGGAGCGGGCGCCGGCGTCTGTGCAGCGGCCGAGTCTATCAAGCTCGCCATGCCCAGCGCCGACGCAAGCACCGCTGCGCCGACATAGCCAATCGCCCCGCCTCGTGCGCCCTGCAATGTCCAATGTGCCATCGTGGTTTCGACCTTTCCTGCGAGGCGGCTTTGCCGGCCTCGGGCCCCTAAGGTGGTTTGTTCGCGCCTGACCGCGCGTGCGGGCACTAATGGCCGGAATGCGGCAATCCCGTGACCAGCCGCACCGGCAGTGAGGAAATGTCGTTCTGACCGAAAGTTCACGTGACCGAGCGGCCACGCAACTCTAAAGGAGCGGTCCGCATGCGGTCGGCCAGCGTATGTTAGACTTTGCGTGGAGCCGCGCGCTCGCGCTCACGCTGGGAGCGCCTGTCAGTCCCGAGATTCTTGCCGGAGTTTCCAAGCGCGAAATGCCGCACTGGAGGAAAGCCCTCGCCCTACTGCTCGCTGGCCTGCTCCTGACCCCGGCGGCGGCGGCCGAGCCTATGCACGGCATAGCCATGCATGGGGCCCCGAAGTATCCGTCGGGTTTTCCGCATTTCTCTTACGTCAACCCCTCCGCACCCAAGGGTGGGCGTCTCGTGCTAGGCACGCTCGGCACCTTCGATAGCCTCAATCCGTTTATTATCAAGGGCGTCACTCCGGGAAACCTGCGCGAGTACGTCTACGAGAGCCTGATGGCGCGCGGCAGTGACGAGCCGTTTACGCTCTATGGCCTGATTGCCGAAAGCGTCGAGGTGCCCGAGGACCGCAGCTCCATCAGCTTCCATTTGCGCCAGCAGGCGCGCTTTTCCGACGGTGCGCCGATCACCCCGGAGGATGTCCTCTTCAGCCATGCGGTCT
>VBAB01000744.1 GCA_005888525.1 Alphaproteobacteria bacterium | reverse complement strand
GGCGGCCGCGCGCCGCTTGACATTCCCCAGAGCAGGATCGCTTCAGCTTGGATCACCTGCGCCCGAGTCCAACGTGGGGCTCAAGCGTGATACCGCCGAGCCAAAGTATTGACGCTGAGCTGGAGGCGAAGCTGTCCCTGCCAGCCCAGTCCTTCAACCCCGTGCTGAGCCTGTCGAAGCACGCTTGGAGCCCGCGGCCCGCCCTTCGACAAGCTCAGGGCGAGGTCACGGTTGCGTTGGACTTGGTACTTTTGGCTTGCCTGCGTGAATCCTGCGCTACTCGAGTTTCAGAGCGAGATTCACGTTCCCTAATAGAAACCCCCGGTGCTTCCATCTGGAATGATCTCGCTCTTGTGCGCCTTACTCGGCGGCGAAGCTGAAGGCGAGACCCTCGAACTCCTGCGGCCGGCGGCCACGCCGCGGCATGGTCGCCATGTGCTCGAGCTGCGCGATTGTAAGGTCGGATGCCGCGCAGGGGTCGTGCGCGCGCATGAACTTGGCCATGCGCGGGGCGATCTCGGTGCGAAAGCGCGAGCCGTTGAAAACCCCGTAGTGGCCGACCTTGGGACATTCGAAATGGATCTTCTGCTCCGGCGGAATGCCGGTGCAAAGATCGAGCGCGGCACGGCACTGGCCGGTACCGGTGATGTCGTCCTTCTCGCCCTCGACCGTCATCAAGGCTGGCCGCCGGATCGCCGCCAGGTCGACGGGCCGGCCGCGCGACGTCATGAGACCGCGCGGCATGAGATGCTGCACGAACACGGTATCGACGGTCTGCAGATAGAATTCGGCAGTGAGGTCCATTACTGCCAGATACTCGTCGTAGAACTCGCGGTGCTTGTCCGCCGAGTCACCGTCGCCGTGCACCAGATGCAGAAACATATCCTTCTGCGCCTGCATGTGCCGATCGAGGTTCATGGTCATGAAGCCGGACAGCTGCAGGAAGCCCGGATAGACCTGCCGTCCCCGACCCGGGCACGGCCAGGGCACGTTGGTGATGACGTTGCGGCGGAACCAATCGGTGCCGCGCTTCTCGGCAAGCGTGTTGACCACCGTGCGGTTGATGCGCGTGTCGACGGGGCCGCCGGCCAGCACGAGCGTCAGCGGTACGGCGGGATCGTCTTCCGCCTCCATCAGCGCCGTGGCGGCCAGCACCGGCACGGACGGCTGGCACACGGCAAACACATGCACGTCGCCGCCGAAGAAGCGGAACATGCCGACCATGGTGTCGATGTAGTCGTCGAGATCGAAGCTGCCGGCGATCTGCGGCACGTTGCGCGCGTCCTGCCAGTCCGTGATGTAAACCTCATGCTCGGGCAGGAACGTCTCGACGGTGCCGCGCAGGAGCGTGGCAAAGTGGCCCGACATGGGTGCGACCAGCAGCAGCCGCGGGTGCTGCGCGGCGAGGGCGGGATCGATGTCGCGCTTGAAATGGAGAAGGCGACAGAAGGGCGTCTGCCACACTACCTCTTCGCTTACCTTCACCGACTGGCCGTCGACCCGGGTGCGGGTGATGCCGAAATCCGGTTTGTCGTAGCGCCGCGTGGCGCGCTCGAACACCTCGCAGGCGGCGACCGCGCTTCGCCCCACGGCCGTGTGGGTCAGTGGGTTGAAGGGATTGAAGAACAGGCGGCACGAGCCGGCCGCCGCCCTGGCCGGTCTGAAAGCAGCCTGACCAAGCTCATACCAATGGTAGAGCAGCACGTGTGTGTCCCCCGGTCTTTGTCCCAAGTGCCGGCCGGAATGCCAGTTGCATTGGCATTTTCTCGAGGCCGGCCAGGATGTTCACGATCCTCGCACCATTAAGCACGCAACAGTGCACTGATTCGTCGGATTGGTAAAAAGATCGTGGCTCATTTGCCACACCGCGCAGTCCCTGAAATCTTCGTGTGCACGCCTTCTTCATCACATCGTCGGTCTCTGCAACATGCCGGACAGGCGCTCGGCCATGACGTCGGGACTGGTCGCATGCGTGAAATGCGCACGGTACGAGCCATCGGGTCCCATAACGTAGATGATCGAGGAATGATCCATCGTGTAGCCGGCTGTCGACTTGGGATCGGGCACTTTCTTGACGTAAACGCGATAGGCCTTCGCCACGGCATCGATCTCGGCTTGCGATCCGGTGAGCCCGACGAGCCGCGGATGAAAGCTCGCCACGTACGTGGCGAGCACGGCCGGCGTGTCGTGCGCCGGATCGACGCTGATCAGCACCGGCGTGATGCGCGCCGCGTTGGGCCCGAGCTTGTCGAGCGCTGCCGCCATCACCTGCAGAGCCGTGGGGCAAACGTCGGGACAATTCGTGAAGCCGAAGAACACCAGCAGGAACTTGCCGCGGAAATCCTGATCGGTGACACGCTTGCCGGTATGATCGATGAGCGTGAAGGGGCCGCCCACCAGCGCCTGTCCGGCCGACCGCACGTTGATGGAGGGCAGCAGCCGCTCGCGCGCCGCCGGAAACAGCGTGAACGCCGCCAGAGCGCCGAACCAGAAGCCGGCGAAGATGTAGAGCGCCAGTCTCAGACTACGCATCGACAAGAATCACCCACCCTCATTCGCCCATCTGCACCAGGCTGCCGTTGATGCGTGCACTCTGCAGGAAGTAGGCGAACGCAGCCCAGCCGGCGGCGAAATAGACGACATTGAGGGCGA
>VBAB01000743.1 GCA_005888525.1 Alphaproteobacteria bacterium | reverse complement strand
GCCGAACGGCATCCTCGTGCATCTCGATGATGTCGACGCCATATTCGAGCGTGTATTCCTGGCCGATGGTCTTCCAGGGCAGCTTGCCCTTCTTGCGCAGCGGCACGAACCCGCAGCCCAGCCGGTCGGCGATGGCTCCGCCCAGAATGAACCCGCGCGCCTCGATGCCGGCCACCGCCTCGACACGGCCACCCGCATAGGGGGCCGCCATCTGCTCGATCGCCGCCTTGAAGCCCCGCGCGTTGCCGAGCAGCGTCGTGACGTCCCGGAACATGATGCCCTTCTTCGGGTAGTCCGGGATGGTACGAATCAGGCGTTTGAGGTCTTGCATGGCCGCGCTCTCATGCTGCAATTGCCGCCACACCATAGCAAGCGGCCTCCGCTTCGTCATGCCCACCCGTCATCCCGGAAGCCGACGCCTTGGCGGAGCCAGAACGAAAGTTGCGAGGTGGGTGGCGCAGGTGGTTTGATGTCGACGGTGTAACCCAGTGCAGCGAGGGGCTTTAGGAGCTTGCGCGCGCAGGCTGCGCATGTGCGCTCCGGCCAGGAATGGCGGGTGGAGTGAGGTGTCACACGCACGAGGGTCAGCACGGTCCAGCCCGCGCGGCGGCTGCGAGCCAGCAGGCGAAAACCTGCAGCGCAGTAGCTGGCGCCGACCTCGCGGGCCTGGTGGTCGAGGACGCCGGACAGTACGGCGACGCCGCCTGGACGCAGTGCGCGGCGCATGGCGGGCGCAAGTTCGACCAACGGGCCAGGCAGCAGATTGGCGAGCACCAGATCGAAGGCCCGCGGCGGCCGTAGCAGCGGATGCGCGAAGCCGCTCGCGTCGATCACGCGCACGTGCCGGCCGACGCCGTTGAGACGCGCATTGGTGCGCGCGATGGCGGTCGCCAGCGGGTCGTTGTCGACGGCAAGCACGCGGGCACCGGGCAGCACGCGCGCGGCGGCAATGGCCAGCACCCCGGTGCCGCAGCCCAGATCGACCACGCGCGCAAAGCACCGATGTCGCGTCAGTCGATCGATGGCCTCGAGGCAGAGCGCGGTCGTCGCGTTGTGGCCCGTGCCGAAGGCCTCACCGGCTTCGATCTCTATTGCGATGCGGCGCGCCCCCACACGGGCACGGTCGTGGCCCCCGTGCACCACGAACCGGCCGGCGGCAATGGGCGGCAGGGCCGCCTGCGACAGCGCCACCCAGTTCTGTTCGGGAACGGCCTCCAGCATCGCTTCGCCGAGGCCAGCCCGCAGCGCCGAGAGCGCGTCCGCCGCCGCTTCGAGCGACGGCTCGGTCTCGTAATAGGCCTCGATGAGGAAACTTGCGGGCCCGTCCTCGAACAGCGTCACGGCCAGCGCCCGCGGCTCTGCAAGCTCGGTCAGGAGGTCGGAGGCGGCGCCTCCCGCTTCGAGACCGAATGTACTGATGGACAGTTTGAACAGCGGCATGGGCCGGGTTTGAGCACGCCTTCAGCCGCGGCACAAATGCGGCGCAGGCTTGGAGCCCTCGGCGCCGCCTGCTGAATGCTCGGCTCCATGTGCGGACGTATCACGCAGAAGAGCAACCTTTCCTATTTCTTCGGCATCACGATCAGCTCACCCACCATCGAGGGACGATGGTGGGCGCAAACGATGGGGAACGTCCCGACCTTGTCGGCCGTGAGCTCGACTCTCACGACGTGACCGCGCTTCAGCACCAGCGCCTTGTCGTACCCGACGATAGTCGTTGGATGCTCGGCGCCATTGATGCCAACGAACTCGAGGCTCACCTCGTCGCCCTCCGTGACGATGATCTGGCTCGGCTGCCAGACGTACGTCGACACCTCCCAGCGGCCGGTCGCGTCGGGTTTCTTGATCACGTAGCCGCCTGCCTCCGGCAGCGCCGCCGTCGGGAACGGCTCTTTGTCGACGGTCACAGCGCCCTTGGGCTCGACCGCCGCGATCGTGAAAAAGCGCTTCGCCGCTTCCGACGGGCCCGACGCCCCAGTCAGTATCCCGCCAACCAGCATACCCAGCACGGCGCACGATTTGCAGACGCTCTGCACTTTCAATTCCTCCCTGCAGTCGGCCCCGCACACGGCGCGTCTCGGCCCAGGGCCGTTGTATTGCAACTGCCATTCATTTGCAATTAGCGACTGCCGAACGACACCGAGAAGACTGCGCTCTGTGGGTTTGCGGATCGCTGGGCGGGGAAGGAGGTGGCGTGGCCGGCATGGAACGTCTCGCCGCAGAGCGTCCGCGCGCGCGGTTGGACCGCGTCCCGACCAGCCTGGGCCTCAGGTCACAGCTTCACGCCTCGAGGCGCGACCCGTTCGCTGTTCGTCTGCCAGCCGGCGCCGAACCTTGGCACTGGTGGCGCCGGGTCCTACAGTCCGTGCCGAACACGGCAGAACGGGAGACCTCGATGAATGGGGCTGAAAGCCTGGTGCGCACCTTGATTGCGGGCGGAGTGAACGTCTGCTTCACCAATCCGGGCACCTCGGAAATGCATTTCGTGGCCGCCTTGGACAAGGTGCCCGGCATGCGCTGC
>VBAB01000742.1 GCA_005888525.1 Alphaproteobacteria bacterium | reverse complement strand
CGATCGAACCGAGCAGGGTGGAGACGATCGTCGCGGGGACGGTAATGAGCGCGGAATTGAGCATGTAAGGCCGGATGCCGGCGCAGGTTTGAGCGACGCAAAAATCGCTCCAGGCGACCAAGTAGTTGTTCCAGGCCCATTGCTTCGGCCAGCCGATCATCGAAGTCTGCGCGATCTCCTGGTTGGTGCGCAGGGAGTTCAGCACGACGACGATTAGCGGTACGAGATAGGCTGCCGCGATCAACGAGACTGCGAGATAGATGAGGATGCGGCTCGGTGTGAAGGTCGTGTCACGCATGGGCGGACTGCCGGCGCTGCAAGTATTGCCACGCCGCATACGGCAGCAGCACGGCAAGCAGGATCAGCAACATGAGAACCGCCGCCGCCGCGCCGCGCGCGAGCAGGCCGCGCTGGAACATGAAGTCGTAGACGACGAGGGCAGGCAGCTGAGTAGCGATCCCAGGACCTCCGCCGGTAAGCGCGCGAACGAGATCGAAGGTGGTGATGGCGAACTGCAGCTGGATCACGATCACGGTCACCGTGATCGGCCAAAGCGTTGGAAGAATGACGCGCCGGTACATGCGTAGTGGTCCGGCGCCGTCGATCTGCGCAGCCTTGACGAGGTCGGCGTCGACCGAGCGGAGGCCGGCTAGGAAAAGCGCCATGGCGAAGCCCGAGGATTGCCAGACCGCGGCGATGACGATGGTCCAGATCGCCATGTCGCCATCGATCAGCCAGTCGAACCGGAAGGAAGTCCAGCCGAGGCCGTTGACGAGCTTCTGGATGCCGATGCCGGGATTGAGGAGCCAGCTCCAGACCGTGCCGGTGACGACGAAGGAGACGGCCAGAGGGTAGAGGAAGATCGACCGCAGCACGTTCTCGCCGCGGATGCGCTGGTCGAGCAGGATCGCGAGCACAAGGCCCGTCAACACGCTCAGCAGCACGAAGCCGCAGCCGAACACCAACAGGTTGTCGAACGCGATCTGCCAATTCCGCGTCGCCATCAATGCGGTGTAGTTGCGCAGGCCCACCCAGCCGGAGACCGGAACCAGGGTGGAGGGCGTGAACGAGACCCAGATCGTCCACAGTGCAAATGAAATGAGATGCCCGGCGGACAGCAGCAGGGGAAGCCAGATCGTCAGGAATTCCGGCAAGCGGCGCAGCATATCAACCGCCAGCGGCCGCCGTCCCGTCCGCGCGGCCGCAGGCACGGCTTCGGTCAACGTGCACCCTCGACAGCATTGCTGAGGCGGGCAACCGCTTGGTCCGGGGTAATCGCCTTGTTCTTCACATTCTCGGTGAGCACGTCGATCATCGCTGCCGTCATGCCGTTCTCCTGCGCCATATTGTGCGCCACGCTGAGCACGGCTTGGTTGGCGGCGACGGCCTCCTTGAGTGCTGCGGCCGTACGGCGTTGGCCGTCCGACCAGCCGGCACCGGAGAGGTCCACATCGGTGCGCACGGGTATCGATCCGGTGATCTGCGAGTACATGGTCTGGATCGCGGGATCCATGACGAGTTGGGCCATCAGCGTCTGGCCAGCCTGCAGATCGGGTTCCTTGCGCTGCCAGAATATGAATGCATCCGCATTCAGCAAGAAAACTGGCTTGGTGCTGTCGGAGGGACCCGGGGCGATGACGAAGTCGTCGAGCTTGAAGCCAGCGTTGAGCAGCACGCCCTGCGCCCAGCCGCCCTGAATCATCATGCCCATGTCACCGGCTACGAAGCGTTGCAGGTTGATGGAATAGTGCTGGGCGGCGGTGTTGGGGTCCATCCAGTCGGCGATTTTACGGACCTGGGCAAAGGCGGCCTTCACCTCGGGGCCCTTCAAGGCCTTCTCGTCGAGGTTCATGATGGCGGTACGGTATACGGCAGGGCTGATACCGGCGAGGGCAGCCTCGAACTTCTGCCCATCATCAGGGCGGGT
>VBAB01000139.1:13079-15720 GCA_005888525.1 Alphaproteobacteria bacterium | reverse complement strand
CTTACGTAGGGCGAAGAAAGGGGCCGCGGCAAGGTGCAAACGGGGACTCCCTCTCCCCGTGAAGACGGGGAGAGGGAATTTACAGTGGCTGGCCGAGCGCGGTGGTGGCGAAGCAGGTGTCGCGGCCGAGCCCCATGTCGGCGCACACCTTGTCGGCTTCCGCCTTGCTGGTGAGCGGCCCGGCGACCAGGCGGTAGGGGCCGTTGCCGTTGCGGGGCGCCACGTAGCGCGGCTGCATCGAGGCGAGCGCGTCGCCGTGCTGGTCGCGCAGCGCACGCCAGCTCATGCGCAGAGCGTCGAGCGATGGTCCGGCGCCGAGCTGGACGGTATACTGCCGCACCGGCGTCACCTCCGGCTCGCCGAACGTGATGGCGGGAGGCACGGCAGGGATGCTGCCCGTCTCGAGCTTGGGCGGCGCGGCTGGAGGCTCCGGCGCGGCCGGCTGTTCCGGCACGACGGTGACGATGCGCGAGGTGGCGCGCTGCTCGGAGGCCCTCTTCTCCGCTTTAGCCTTGTCTGCCGCTTTTTGCTTTGCGGACGGCACCGTGATCACGGCAACGGGGGGAGGGGGAGGCGTGGCCAGGGTGCTGACCCGCTCCTCGAGCGCGGCAAGGCGGGATTGGGACTCCCTGTCCTGCGCGTCGCGCTGGCCGATCGTCTCCTTCAGGTGGCCCAGGTCCTTCTGAATCTCGCCCACGGTGTGCTGCACATTGTCGATCTCGGCCAGCGCCTTGTTGGCCACGCGCAGTCCCTGTTCCGGGTCGATGACTGACTTGGCCGCCTGCTGCCGTTGCTGGGCCGGGTTGGAGTCGACTTGCCATGCGAGCGATGCGAGATACGTGAGCGCGCCGGCTGCCGCCAGCCCCCATACCAGGAGATAGACGCGAATGAAGCGCCCGGATTGAGTGTGTGCCTGAGCCGACATGACCAGGAGCATCCTCGCTTTTGAGTACGACCGGCTCGAGAACAAACCGGTACGTTCCGCGGACGCTGGACTGGGCGGGATTCGAATCGTGCCGCAACCGTGTCAAAGTGGGAGGGGGCCGGTCAACGAGGACGCCTTGTACCAGCCAGTCCAGTTGTGGACATGTGCTCGAGGTGCCATACGTTGTGGCTCCCAGGTCGCGCCGTAGATCCGCCAACGGCCTGGTTCGACACACGATTCGGTGCGGAGAGGGCGGGATGGCGATTCCCGAAGTGTTGCTGTTCGACCTCGGCGGCGTGCTCGTGGAGTCCGCGGGGCTGCAGGAGCTGCCGAGGTTGCTCGCCGCCCCCATGCAACCGGAGGACTTGCGGCGCAAGTGGCTGACATCCCCGGCAGTGGGGCTTTTCGAGACCGGCCGGTGCGCGGAGCAGGAGTTTGCCGCCGCTTTCATCGAAGAGTGGGGGCTCGAACTCGGTCGGGACGAATTCCTCGAGGAGTTCCGCTCTTGGGTGCGGGCGCCCTACGCCGGCACAGCCGAGCTGCTCTCGGACCTGCGCAGCCGACACAAGCTGGCATGCCTCAGCAACACGAACGCGGCGCACTGGAAGCGGTTACTGCAGATGGACGGCCTGGGGCCCGTGCTCGATCGCCCATTCGTATCGCATGAGATGGGTGTAATGAAGCCGTCGCTGGAGGTGTACGCGCAGGTGGCGCGGGAGCTCGGATGTGAGCCGGGTGGCATAGCTTTCTTCGACGACGGCCCGGAGAACATTGACGGCGCCGCAAAGGCTGGGCTATCGGCGCATCAGACCGTGGGTCCGGTGGCGCTGCGCAACGTGCTCGGGGATCTGGGTCTTCTGTAGCACCGCCGGCACGCAAGTTGCGTGGTGCGCGGGGGCAGAGGAGCGGCTGCAACACGAAGTGTCGCCTGGACATCCGACATGACCAACCAACCCCTGCTGATCGTCGTCCTCGCCGCCGGCAAGGGCGTGCGCATGCGCTCGAGCGTCCCGAAGGTGCTGCACGCCATCGCCGGCCGCTCGATGCTGGCCCACGCGCTGGCCACCGCCCGCGCGGCCGGGGCCGACAAGCTCGCCCTGGTGGTGGCTCCCGGCATGGAGGCGGTGCGCGCCGAGGCGGCGAAGGTGGCGCCTGATATCGAGGTGTTCGAGCAGGCGACGCAGGCCGGGACCGGTGACGCGCTTCTCGCCGCGCGCCCGGCGCTGGAGCGGCATCGAGGCGACGTGATCGTGCTCTACGCCGACACCCCGCTCGTGGAGGCGGCCACGCTGCGCCGGCTCGTTGCGGCGCTCGACGCCGGCGCCCAGATCGCCGCGCTCGGCTTCGAGGCGCCTGATGCCACCGGCTACGGTCGGCTGCTGCTCGATGCCAAGGGGCGCGTGAAGGCGATCTGCGAGCACAACGACGCCAGCGAGGAGGAACGGCGCATCGGCCTCTGTAATGCGGGCGCCATGGCCTTTCGCGTGCCCAGGCTCGCCGAGCTGCTCTCGCGCATCGCCAACAGCAACGCCAAGCGCGAGTACTATCTCACCGATGTCGTGGCCATTGCCGCCGCCGAAGGATCGATCACGCTGCCGGCGAGCTGCGCGCCCGAAGAGGCGCTGGGCATCAATTCGCGCGAGCAGCTGGCGGCCGCCGAGGCCGTCTTCCAGAACCGCGCCCGGCGCAAAGTCATGGCGGAGGGAGCGACGCTGG
>VBAB01000139.1:0-13061 GCA_005888525.1 Alphaproteobacteria bacterium | reverse complement strand
ACGGTGATCGGTCGCGACGTCACCATCGAGCCCAACGTGTTCTTCGGGCCTGGCGTGGTGGTGGAGGACGGCGCCCACATCATGGCCAACTGCCACCTGGTCGGCGCCCGCATCGGCAAGGGTGCCCGCATCGGACCCTTCGCCCGCTTCCGCCCCGGCGCCGACATCGGGGAGAAGGCGCGCATCGGCAATTTCGTGGAAGTGAAGAACGCCAGGTTCGAGACGGGCGCCAAGGCCAACCATCTGGCCTACATCGGCGACGGCCGAGTTGGGGAGGGCGCCAACATCGGTGCCGGCACCATCTTCTGCAACTACGACGGCTTCAACAAGCACTTCACCGACGTCGGCAAGGGCGTCTTCGTCGGCTCCAATTCCTCGCTGGTGGCGCCGGTGAAGATCGGCGACGGCGCCTACATCGGCTCCGGCAGCGTGATCACCCGGACCGTGGAGCCGGACGCCCTGGCGCTCGAGCGCTCGGCCCAGGAGCAGCGGCCCGGGTGGGCGGCGAAGTTCAGGACCCTGATGGGCAAGCGAAAGAAGTCGCCCTGAATTAACCCAGAAAAAAGGGGTAACAGAGTTTGAATTGTCGACTGCGGGCGGATCAGCGTACCAACGGCGCTGCATCCTATGCGTAATGCGAGAGCTTTGGGATCGCACTGTCAACGGCATGCGGCTTGCAGGTTTTCTGCAGCTGTCGGAACCAGCTAAACTTGGAGCGAGATCGAGGCATGTGCGGCATCGTCGGCATACTTGGCAAGAAGGCGGTCGCCGGCGATCTCGTCGACGCGCTGCGGCGGCTCGAATATCGCGGCTACGACTCGGCCGGTGTAGCCACCGTCGAGGACGGCCATCTCGATCGCCGGCGCGCCGAAGGCAAGCTCAAGAACCTGGAGATCCGGCTCTCCAACCATCCCCTGCAGGGACGCACGGGCCTCGGGCACACGCGCTGGGCGACGCACGGCAAGCCGGTCGAGCGCAACGCCCATCCGCACATGAACGAGCGCGTCGCCGTCGTGCACAACGGCATCATCGAGAACTTCCAGGAACTGCGCGGCGAGCTCTCCGCCAAGGGCCACGTCTTCCAGACCGAGACCGACACCGAGACGGTGCTGCACCTCGTCAGTGACTATCTGGATCAGGGCGTTGCGCCGGTCGATGCGGCCAGGGCGGCCCTGCAGCGGCTGCAAGGCGCTTTCGCGCTCGCCGTCATCTTCGCCGGCGAGGACAACCTGATGATCGGAGCGCGGCAGGGACCGCCGCTCGCCATCGGGCACGGCGAGGGTGAGATGTACCTCGGCTCGGACGCGATCGCGCTGGCCCCCTTCACCGATACGATCACCTATCTGGAAGACGGCGACTGCGCGGTGTTGACCCGCGAGGCGGCGGAGATCTTCGCTTTCGACGGCCGCAAGGTCGAGCGCCCGGCCATCAAGTCGGTGGCGAGCTCGCTCCTCGTCGACAAGGGCAACTTCCGCCACTTCATGGCCAAGGAGATCCACGAGCAGCCCGAGGTCATCAGCCACACGCTGGGAAGCTTCATCGATTTCGCCGAAGGGCGCGTGCATCTGCCCGACCTCGGCTTGGATCCCGCCGAGATCAGCAAGATCTCGATCTCGGCCTGCGGCACCGCCTACTACGCGGGCATCGTCGGCAAGTACTGGCTCGAGCGCTATGCGCGCGTTCCCGTCGAGATCGACGTGGCCTCTGAGTTCCGCTATCGCGAGCCGCCGCTGGAGAAGGGCGGTCTCTCCGTGTTCATCACGCAGTCGGGCGAGACGGCCGATACGCTGGCGACGCTGCGCTATTGCAAGGCGCAAGGCCAGCGCATCGCTTCCATCGTCAACGTGCGCACATCCACCATCGCGCGGGAGTCCGACGTCATCCTGCCGACGCTGGCGGGCCCCGAGATCGGTGTCGCCTCCACCAAGGCATTCACGTGCCAGTTGAGCGTGCTGGCGTGCCTGGCGATCGCGCTCGGCCGAGCGCGCGGCGCCATCAGCGAGGCCCAGGAGAAGGAGCTGACGCATGCGCTGGCCGAGGTGCCGCGCCATGTCTCGACGCTGCTGCACAACGAAGCCACGTACGAGCGGCTCGCGCACGACCTCTCCAAGGCGCGGGACGTGCTCTATCTCGGCCGCGGCAGCAGCTTCCCGCTGGCGCTCGAGGGCGCGCTGAAGCTCAAGGAGATCTCCTACATCCACGCGGAAGGCTACGCGGCGGGCGAGCTCAAGCACGGGCCCATCGCCCTCATCGACGAGAACGTGCCGGTGATCGTCGTGGCGCCGGCGGACGAGCTGTTCGAGAAAACCGTCTCCAACATGCAGGAAGTGGCGGCAAGAGGGGGGAAGATCATTCTACTGTCAGACGCCGCGGCGGAGCGGGCCGGTTGTGCTCTGGAAGCGCATATCCCCGTTCCCACCGTGCACCCCTTCGTCAACCCCCTCCTCTACGCGGTTCCGGTGCAGCTCATCGCTTACCACACGGCAGTGTTCCTGGGCACCGACGTGGACCAGCCGCGCAATCTTGCCAAATCGGTTACAGTGGAATAGGGCCGTATCGCCCGGCCGCCGGATTTGCTTAACCCGTGCAAAATGGCGTAGCCTGTGGCCCGGGAGGTGCTCCGCGTTCGACGGGACGTCAACCGGGGGGAGCGCAAATGACGGGCGAATGGCGCAGGCTGGTTCTGGCGGCGTTGGCTGCGGCAGCCGTTGCTGTCGCTTGCGTCACGCATACACAAGCGCAAGGGCCCACCCAGACGGCGGCCAAAAAAGATCAAGCCAAAGAGGCCGAAGCCGAGCAGCCGGCAGATGACGCGGAAGCCACTGCCAAGAAGCCAGTGAAAAAGAGGCAGGACCCCGTCGAGGCACAGCGTACCATCGAAGCGGCCCTCAAGCTGCTCGAGGTCGGCAAGCCGGATCAGGCCACACAGGCGCTGACCACCGTGCTCAGCGGCGGCAACCTGCCGCCGGCAATCATGGCCAAGGCGCTTCTCTACCGTGGCATCGCCTACCGGCAGCAGAAGAAGCCGGCACAGGCCATCGCCGATCTGACGAGCGCGCTGTGGCTGAAGGGTGGGCTGGGTGAGGCCGATCGCGGTGACGCTCTGAAGCAGCGGTCGTCCGCCTATCAGGAGGCGGGGCTCGCCCAAGGAAGCGAGCCGATCGCCCCGGCGGTGCCGAACGCCGGACGTGCGACGCGTACGGCCTCCGCGTCGGAAAATCTCACTTCGCCCGACCCGTCCGCTTCCTCGAACCAGTCCAGCGGCGGGTGGTACAATCCGTTTGCCGGCTGGTTTGGCGGCTCCTCGTCGCCTTCCCCCAGCCCGCCGTCGACCACCGCATCGATCGAGGCAGCTCCGCCGTCACCTGGTACCGCACCTGCGACCGCAACCAAGTCCAGCGGATGGGCCCGCACCACGGAAGTGCACGGCAACCCCGAACGCGCCGCGACGAGCGTCGCCCTGGCCAAGCCCGAAGGGAAGTTCCGCATTCAGGTTGGGATGGTGCGAACACAGGCCGAAGCGCAGTCCCTTGCGATCCGGGTGAAGCGCGAGCACGCCGCGGTCCTGGCGACGCGCGAGCCGGAAATCGACGAGACGACGGTGGGCAACATGGGCTCGTTCTATCGGGTGCGGATCGGCCCGTTTGCGAGCGCGCAGGAGGGCCAGGCCGCGTGCGCCAAGCTGAAAGGCCCTGGCATCGACTGCCTGGTGGTCGGCCAATAGCTGCCTTCGCAAGAAAAAACGCCAATAATTCCATGGTGTTATCGGCGCGCGGGCGCCGCGGGCACCAATTGGTCGCCGGGGGACTTCCGGCACCCTTGCGTCGGCACCATCTCTCATGACAATGGAGCGTACAATCGAGTCTGGCCGCGCATTTGCATGTGGCCGCCGCACACATGCGTGCCGTTTGAATGTCGAGCTGGTGCGCGAACGTGACGAGCGCAGACAGCCAGACCGCTCACTTGTGAACCGTGCCGATGCAGGAACAATCAAACTCTCCGGCCCCGCGCCACGCTCATGACGATGGCCATAATCTCAAGGCCGAGCTTGCCAAGCTCGCGCAGGATGAAACGGCCGAGCTGAAGGCGGGGCTCGCCAAGTTGGCGCTCGACGCGGCGCCCGAGCCGCTGCACGCCGGCGCGCGCCTGCGCAACTATTTCCTGACCGGGCTGGTGGTGGTGGGCCCCGTCACGATCACGCTCTACATCGCCTGGTACTTCATCAACATCATCGACGCGTGGGTGAAGCCCTACATTCCCCGCATCTACAATCCCGAGTACTACCTCCACTTCCCCGTGCCGGGCGTGGGCCTGTTGTTCGCCATCATCGGCCTCACGCTCATCGGTGCGCTTGCGGCCAACCTGCTGGGCCGCTCGCTGATCAGCGCGGGCGAGCTGATGCTCGGGCGCATGCCGATCGTCCGCAACGTCTATCAGGGCCTGAAGCAAATCTTCGAGTCGGTGGTGACGGCGTCGGCACCGAGCAAGGGCTTTCAGAAGGTCGCGCTGATGGAGTTTCCCTCCAAGGGCATCTGGTCGCTCGTGTTCGTGACCGGCGATGCGGCCGAGCAGATCTCCGCGGAGATCCCCGGCGAAGATCTGATCAGCGTGTTCATGCCGACGGGCATGCTGCCGCCCTCCGGCTTCGTGTGCTTCGTGCCGCGCTCAACCGTGATGCCAGTGCACATGAGCGTCGAGGACGCGGCCAAGATCATCATCTCGGCCGGCATGGTGAACCCGGAGACGCAGGCGCGGCTGCAGGACCTCGCCAAGCGGACCAGGGGTGCGTCGAAGCCCGAACCGCTCGAGGCGGCGCAGTAGAGCCAGCCCAGTCACTCCCTGAAGATCAAACGCATCCACCACGGTCGGAAATCGTGGCGCTCCCTGATGCCCTGCAGATCGAGCACCACCAGCTGAACGCGCCGGCTGCGTGCCAGCTCGAGTGCGAATTCCTCCGCCTCCTCGTAGTCCGAGTAGTGTGCAAAATGCTGGCCGCTCGCCTCTTCCATCACGGCCCAATTTCTTTCGCGCGTGGGGAATAGGAAGATATTTTTTGCCCGTTCCAAGCCGCTCGTTCCGCGCTCCCGCCCGACGCCACTACCCTACACCATCCACGTTGTCGACAGTCCCCCCGAGCCGGCGTGGCGGCCAGTCACAGGCTCCCATACGCTGCCGCGAAGCGTGCCTGCGGCGCGCGAGTTCCTTGACTTTCCGGGGGGCCGACGGCACAAGCCGCCCCGGTCACCCCTCCCCACCGAGGGGCGGCTATCTGAAAGGGTAGATGTCATGACCGCCGCGACGAAGCCGGCCAAGCGGCCGGGCAACGTGCTCTTCTCTTCCGGCCCCTGCGCCAAGCGCCCCGGCTGGTCCCTCCAGGCCCTCGACAAGGCGTTCCTCGGTCGCTCGCATCGCGCCAAGGAAGGCAAGGCGCGCCTGAAGCTCGCCATCGACAAGACCAAGGCACTGCTGGGGCTGCCGGCCGGCTACGTCTGCGGCATCGTGCCGGCCTCCGATACCGGCGCGTTCGAGATGGCGATGTGGACCATGCTGGGCGCTCGCGGCGTGGATGCACTGGCCTGGGAGAGTTTCGGCAAGGGCTGGGTGACCGACACCACCAAGCAGCTGAAGCTCAAGGACCTGCGCGTGCTCGAGGCCGAGTACGGCAGATTGCCCGATCTGAAAAACGTCGATTTCGACCGCGACGTGCTGTTCACCTGGAACGGCACCACGTCGGGCGTCCGCGTGCCCAACGGCGACTGGATCCCGGCAAAGCGCGGCGGGCTCACCTTTGTGGATGCCACCTCCGCCATCTTCGCCCAGCCGATCGACTGGCCGAAGGTCGATGTCGTCACCTTCTCCTGGCAGAAGGTGCTTGGCGGAGAAGCGGCGCACGGCATGCTGATCCTCAGCCCGCGCGCCATCGAGCGGCTGGAGACCTATACGCCGCCCTGGCCGCTGCCGAAGATCTTCCGCCTGACCAAGGGCGGCAAGCTCATGAAAGAGGTATTCGAGGGCGAGACCATCAACACCCCCTCGATGCTGTGCGTGGAGGACTATCTCGATGCGCTGGCATGGGCGGAGCGCGTCGGCGGCCTGCAGGCACTGTTCGCCCGCACCGATGCCAACGCCCGCGTGCTGCTCGACTGGGCCGAGCGCACGCCCTGGGTCGAGAACCTCGCCGTCGATCCCGCGACGCGGTCCAACACCTCGGTGTGCCTCAGAATCGTCGATTCCGTCGTCGGCAAGCTGCCGCTCGACGCACAGCGCGCCTTCGTCAAGCAGCTCGAGGCGATGCTCGACAAGGAGAACGCTGCACGCGATATCGCCGGTCACCGCGATGCGCCGCCGTCCCTACGCATCTGGTGCGGCTCGACGGTGGAGGCGGCCGATCTGGCGGCACTCACCCCCTGGCTCGACTGGGCGTTCGCCGAGTGCAAAGCGGGCCTCGCCAAGGCCGCGTGACCTGATACCGACGATGCGGCGCTGGCTCCCCTCCCCCTTGCGGGGAGGGGTCGGGGGTGGGGGTAACAAGACCTGGACGCCGCTTGAAGTCCACCCCACCCCTAACCCTTCCCCGTCAAGGGGAGGGGGACCGGTTGATCCCGCTGCGCCGTGGCACGTCTACTTCAGGACGAATACTTGATGCTGCAGCCGTAGGGGCGCGAGGTCGTCACCGACACCGGCTTGCCCTGCGTCATCTCGCTGAGCGCCGCATCGACGAAGTTCTTCGCGGTCTTCAGGTCGGCCAACCTGGCGGTCGGCTTGTCGTCGATGCCGCCCATGTAGACGAGCGTGCCGTCGCCCTTGATGACGTACATGTGCGGGGTCACCTGCGCCCCGTAGGCGCGCCCGACGTCGCCCTTGGGATCGAACAGGACGTCGCTCGGTGCCGCGCCGCGCTCGGCGGTGAGCTTGTTGGCCTCTTGGGCCGAGACGTAGCCCTCTGTGCCAGGCGCGGACGAGATCAGCGTCAGCCACACGACGCCCTGAGCGGTCCACTTCTTCTGCAGCGCCTGCATGTTGTTGCCGCCGTAGTGTTTGCGCACGTAGGGGCAATCGTGGTTGGTCCACTCGAGCACGACGGTCTTGCCCTTGAAGTCGGCGAGCGAGACGGTCTTGCCGTTGCTGTCGGCGAGCGTGAAGGCGGGGGCCGGCGCCCCTATGCGCGCTTGCGCTCCAGGATAGGCGATGGTCGGGGCGAGGGCGACATCGAGGGCGATGGCTGCGGCGCCACCGAGGCCGACAGCGAGCACGGTGCGTCGCGCGACAAGCTTCATGGGCATTACTCCTTGGCTGGCGTTGGTAGAGAGGCTCGGCGCTGGGGCGGATCGGGAATGCGGTCGATCTCGCCCAGCACTGTGGCGGGGGTGAGGATCTGCGGCAGCACGACCGGCTCGCCGCTCCCCGTGTAAAGCAGGTAGAGCGGCACGCCGCTGCGGCCATGTTTCTGGAGCAGGCGGGTGATCTCGGGGTTGCGGCTGGTCCAGTCGCCCTTGAGGTAGGCGACACCCTTGGCGGCGAACGCAGCCTGCACCGCCTGGCTTCCCAGCGCCGCGCGCTCGTTGACGAGGCAGGTGATGCACCAGGCCGCCGTCATGTTGACGAACACCGGGTGCTGCGCGGCGATGAGCTCATCGAGCCGGACTTGCGTGAAGCGCTCGTGACGTGCCGCGGAGGCCGACTGCGGGGCGCCGACCGGCTCGCGGTCGCTCTCCAGCTCGGCGACCGCGACGGCAATGCCGACGAGCGACGCGGCGAGCCCTCCCGTCGCCATGCCCCGGCCCCATCCGCCGGCCGATTGCGTCGCATCGAACGACCATGCCGCGAGACCGACGAGCACGAGCCCGGCGAGGGCGGCGAACTGTCCGGCCGGGCCAACTTGCTGGCCCAGCACCCACACCAGCCAGGCCACCGTGGCATAGACCGGGAAGGCCAGCAGCTGCCGCAGCGTCTCCATCCAGGCGCCGGGGCGCGGCAGGCGGCCGATCAGCTGGGGCGCAAGCGTCAGGAGCAGGAACGGCAGCGCCAGGCCGAGCCCGAGCGCCAGGATCACGGCAAGCGACAGGGCGGGTGGCTGGGTGAGGGCGAAGCCGACCGCCGTCCCCATGAACGGCGCCGTGCAGGGCGTCGCCACCACGGCTGCGAGCGCGCCCGTGAAGAACGAGCCGGCGAGCCCCGAGCGCCGCGTCAGCCCGTGGCCCAGGCCCTGCAGCGACGATCCGAGATGGAATACGCCCGAGAGGCTCAAGCCCATCGCCAGCAGCAGATAGGCCAGGAGGGCGACGGCTGCGGGCGACTGCAGCTGGAAGCCCCACCCGACCTCAGCACCGGCGGCGCGCGCGCCGAGCAGCACCAGCCCCAAGGCCGTGAATGCTACGAGCACGCCGGCCGTATAGGCGGCACCGTGGCGGCGCACCTGCGACCGCGATGCGCCCGCCTGCTCGACCAAGGCCAGCACCTTGATGGAGAGCACGGGAAATACGCAGGGCATCAGGTTGAGGATCACGCCGCCGACGAGGGCGAGGAACGCGGCCTGCAACACGGCCGTGAGCGATGCCGGCTCGTAAGGCGCGGCTCCCTGGCCGATGGCAACGTTGGCGAGTTGGAATGCATGGGCCGCAGTCGTTGCCCCGAGAGTCTCCTCCAGGACGAGCACGCCGCCGGCGTCCGTCGGCGCCGCGGTCGACAGCGCGCTGCGCTCGAGGCGCAGGACCAAGCCGTCGCGGGTGACGTCGAGCTGTTGCGGCGCCGCGTGCCGCACCAGCGTCTCCGCGTAGGGGAAGAAGAAGGCCGAGCGGATGGCCCCCGGCGTCAGACCCTTGGCGTCCACCTGGAGCGTCACCCGGTCCGGGGCAAGCTGCATGCGCGCGCCCCATGGCGAGGGCTGCGGCAGGGCCCTGCGGGCGGCGTCGAAGGAGGCTGTCGCAGTTGCGGTGGGCGCGGCTGCAGCGCCAGCGCCGGCAACAGGCAGGCTGAGCGACAGGCTCGCTTCGCCCGGGATGCACTCCTTCTCGCACACCAGCCAAGTGACGTCGGCCAAGATGCCGATGGGTGCGGCAGTGGCGAGCGAGGCAGGAGGCGTGATGCGTGCGAGTAACGTCGTCTCGCCCTCGTAGCCGAAGTTGACGAGGTGGGCGACGGGAATGCGCTGCGGCGTCGGCCAAGCGATCGGACTGGCTGAGAAGCCCGGCGGGAGCCGCCAATTAATGCTGACGGCTTCGCCGGAGTCACCGGGATTGCGCCAGTAGACGTGCCAATCCTGCTTGATGCGCAACCGCAAACCGACCCAGAAAGGCTCACCCGGCCTTATCACCGCGGGCTCGGCAATCAGCTCCGCCTGCACGAGCTCGTCAGCCGGCGGTGAAGCATTCGAGGCTGTCGCCCAGCCTCCCAGCAGCGCTGCGAGGGCAAACACGTACGCAATGAAGCCAGAGGCTCGCTGGCGGGCAGGCCGCGTCTGCTGGGATCGATGGTGCACCACGGCGGGACGTTGAGTGATCGGCATGGCAAGCACAAGTCAAAGCCGCTCACGATCTTGTCATCCCGGTGCTTGTCGCCGGGATCCATCATGCCTTTTGCTCCGGCGTTCGCGGCTGCCTGGATACCGGGGACAAGCCCCGGTATGACACCTCACACCACCGTCTGGTAGCGCGCCAAGCAGGTGTCGAGCACCTCGTCGGCGGGGCGGCTCCACCACGCATCGGAGAAAATCTCGACCTCGACGTGGCCCGCGTAGCCCGCTGCCTCGACGAGCGCGCGGATCTTCTTCAATTCGATGATGCCGTCGCCCATCATGCCGCGATCGTTGAGGAGGTCGCGGGTCGGCACCAGCCAGTCGCACACGTGGTAGGCGAGGAGGCGCTCGGCGCCAGCGCGGGCGATCTGGCCGGTGAGCTTAGGATCCCACCACACGTGGTAGACGTCGAGCGCGACGCCCAACGCGCCGGTGCGGCCGGGATCGAGTGCGTCGCAGATGTCGAGCGCGTGCTCCAGCGTGTTGATGCAGGCGCGGTCCGCGCCCTGCATGGGGTGCAGGGGCTCGATGGCGAGCGGCATGCCGACGCCGCGCGCATACTGCAGCGTCGCGGCGATGCCGTCGTGGACCTGGGCGCGGGCGAGCCCGATGTCCTTGTGGGAAGGCTTGCCGGCAAGCGCGTCCGGCAGTGAGCCTGCCACCAGCACGAGGCAGGGCGCGCCGAGTGCCTTGGCCTCGTCGACGGCGCGGCGATTGTCCTCCAGCGCGGCACGGAGACCCGCCGCATCGGTTGCCGGGAAGAACCCGCCGCGGCAGTAGCCCGTTAGCACGAGGCGGGCGTCCTTCAGCTGCCTGGCGACCTGTGCGAGGCCTGCGGCCTGCACCTGGTCGCGCCACGGCGACAGCCCGCCGATGCCGCGTCGCGCGCAGGTCTCGATGACGGCGGAGAGCGCGAGCTGCTTGCGCAGCGTCGCCGTGTTGATTGACAGCAGCGATAGGTCGCCCGCCAGATCGCGCATCAGGCGATCCCGTGCACGGACAGCACACGCACCATGCGCCGGCGGGCCATATCCGGATCGCGCAGCAGGCCGGCGCGGTCGGCGAGGCGGAACAGCTCCGCCAGGTGCGGGAGCGAACGCGCGCTCTGCTGGCCGCCTACCATCACGAAATGGTCCTGCAGGCCGTTGAGGTAGGCCATGAAGACGACGCCGGTCTTGTAGAAGCGCGTGGGGGCCTTGAAGATGTGGCGCGACAGCGGCACCGTGGGCGCCAGGATCGCATCGAAGCTTTTGCGGTCGCCGGCTGCCAGTGCCGTGAGCGCGGCGGACGCCGCCGGCGCGATGGCGTCGAAGATGCCGAGGAGCGCGTCGCTGTAGCCTTTCTCGTCGCCGGCGATCAGCTCGGCGTAGTTGAAATCGTCGCCGGTATACATGCGCACGCCCCTGGGGAGCTGGCGGCGCATGACGATCTCCTTCTCCTTGTCGAGCAGCGAGATCTTGACGCCGTCGACCTTGGCGGCGTGCGCGTTGATGACGCCGACCGCCGTCTTCATAGCCTGCATGTGGTCGGGGCTGCCCCAATAGCCGGCAAGCGCGGGGTCGAACATCTCGCCCAGCCAGTGGATGATGACGGGCTCGCGCGCCTGGCCCAGCACGCGGTCGTACACGCGCTCGTAGTCGGCGGGCGACTTGGCAACGCGGGCGAGCGCCCGGCTCGCCATGACGATCAGGCGGCCGCCCGCCTTCTCGATCGCCGCCATCTGCTCCTCGTAGGCGCGGATCACCTCGTCGAAGGAGCGCACATGGGCAAAATCGAGATGGTCGGTGCCGCAGCCCGAGGCGATCAGCGCCGGCCTGCCATTGCGCGCCTCCCAGGCCTTGCCGGCCTTCACCGCGCGCCGGATCAGCTCGAGCGAGGTCGGCCAGTCGAGCCCCATGCCACGCTGGGCCGTGTCCATCGCCTCGGCCACGCCGAGGCCGAGGTCCCAGAGATATTCGCGGTAGGCAAGCGTGCGCTCCCAATCGAGCGTGCAATCGATCCAGGGATCGTTGGCTGCGCGCGCGTCGGCCACCACGTGCGCGGCGGAGAAGGCAACCCGGTTGAAGGCTCCCTTGGCCTTGTCGGGATAGGTGCGCGGCTCGGACAGCACGAACGTCTCGAGCTTGCCGGCCTCCGTCGGCAGATTGATCTTCAGGGAGGAGAGGATTGGTGCATTCATGGTGCGTCCGTTGCTTTGCCCTCAGGCTGTCATACCGGGGCTTGCCCCCGGTATCCAGCCATCCCCGCGCTCTCAGGGTTGGGAGTTCGCGGCGCGATGGATCCCGGGCACAAGGCCCGGGATGACAAATCAAACCTTCAAATCCGGCACATCCACCCAGCGGCGCTCCTTCCAGGACCGCAGCGCGCACTCCACCAGCTGCACGCCCTTGGCGCCCTCCACCAGGTCCCACTTGTAGGGCGCGTCCTCGGCGACGTGGCGGATGAAGGCCTCCCATTGCAGCTTGAAGCCGTTGTCGAAGGTTTGCGTCTCCGGCACCGGCTGCCAGCCGGCGTAGAAGTCGATCGGTTGTTTGACGTCGGGGTTCCAGACGGGCTTCGGCGTGGCCATGCGCTGCTGGGTGACGACGTCCTGCAGCCCGGCCACGGCCGAGCCGTGCGTGCCGTCGACGTGCAGGGTGAGCAGGTCGTCGCGGCGCACGCGCGTCGCCCACGAGCAATTGAAGTGGGCGATGATGCCGCCCTCGAGCTGGAAGGTGGCATAGGCCGCGTCGTCGGCGGTGGCCTTGTAGCTTTTGCCAGCCTCGTCGACTCGCTCGGGGATGTGTGTGGCGCCGAGGCAGGACACCGAGCGCACGTTGCCGAAGGTGTTGTCGAGCACGTAGCGCCAGTGACAAAGCATGTCGAGGATCATGCCGCCGCCGTCCTCGGAGCGATAGTTCCACGAGGGGCGCTGGGCCGGCTGCAGGTCGCCCTCGAACACCCAGTAACCGAACTCGCCCTTCACCGCGAAGATGCGGCCGAAGAAGCCCGAGTCGATCAGCATCTTGAGCTTGCGCAGGCCGGGCAGGAACAGCTTGTCCTGCACGACGCCGTGGCGGATGCCGGCGGCCTTGGCCTTGCGGGCGATGCCGAGCGCCTCCTCCAGGCTGGTGGCAACCGGCTTCTCGCAGTAGATGTGCTTGCCCGCGGCGATCGCCTTGGCGAGCAGGGCGGGACGCATCTGCGTGGTGGCCGCATCGAAGAAGACGGTGTCGTTCTTGTCGGCTAGAGCCGCGTCGAGATCGGTGGTGACGCGCGCGATGCCGCTGTCCTTGGCCAGGGCGCTGAGCTTCTCCTTGTTGCGCCCGACGAGGATGGGATCGGGCATGATGCGGTCGCCGTTGGAAAGCGCGACGCCGCCCTCGGCGCGGATGGCGATGATCGAGCGTACGAGGTGCTGATTGGTCCCCATGCGTCCCGTCACGCCGTTCATGACGATGCCGAGCCGTCTCACGCCCATGCCGCCCTCCGCTGTGCTCGTGTGCCCGGCCAGTTATGTGCAGCCTTGCGGCCCTGTCAATTCGCCGGCTCGCGCGCGGTGAGCTTT
>VBAB01000741.1 GCA_005888525.1 Alphaproteobacteria bacterium | reverse complement strand
CCGGCTTGGCCAGCGGCCTCTACCTCACGTTCTTCGCCATGTACCTGATGCCGAAGATCGCCGGCGTGCTCGACGTGATGCTGACGAAGGGCGGCGTGACGAGCTACGGTGGCTGGCTGCGCTTTGTGCCGGGCGCGGCGCTCGAGCTCGCCTTCTCCTTCCTGCAGGGAGCGGTGTCGACCATCCGCACGTCGATCTTCATGGTGGGTCTGCTGTTCGGCAAGTCGGTGGTCTGGGGTGGACAATCGCGCGACGCGCAGGGGCTGTCCTGGACGACGGCGGCGCAGAACCTGTGGCCGCAGATGCTGTTCGGCGTGATCGTGTGCGGTGCGCTGCTCGTGATCGCGCCCGCCGTGCTATGGTGGAGCCTGCCGCTGACCGCCGGCTACCTGCTGGCCGTCCCCTTCGCCGTCCTGACCGCCGACCCACGAGTCGGGCGCGTCCTGCAGCGGCTAGGCGTGTGCGGCATCCCCGAGGATTTCGCGGCGCCGGCCGAGGTGAGTGCGGTGATGGGCAATGGGCGAGGTGTCATCCCGGGCCTCGTGCCCGGGATCCAGCCATCCGCGAGCGCCGGAGCAAGCCGAGACATGGATCCCGGTGACAAGCACCGGGATGACAATCGATAGGTTTGAACCGTTCGATCGGTATAGATTCCACGATGCCCGTTTCCACCGCCATCCAGGCCCTTCGCGCCGACCCGGCATTCGCCTCGCTGCGCCGCTCGCTCGACGTCTACTACGGTGATGCGGCGCGGGATTCGGCGATGGACGCGCTCTACACCCGCTTCCTGCGCGCGGGTGACCTCGCCTTCGACATCGGCGCCCACGTCGGCGACCGGACTGGGAGCTTCCGGCGCCTCGGGGCGCGGGTGGTCGCCTTGGAGCCGCAGCCGCTGTGCGCCCGCGCGATCAGGGCGATCTACCGCGGCGACGACGGCGTGACGCTGCTCGAGGCGGCCTGCGGGGAGCGCATCGGCACCGTCGCTCTCAAGATCAACTCGGCCAATCCCACCGTCTCGACTGCCTCTGCGGATTTCGTGTCCGCCGCCGACGGCGCCGACGGCTGGGAGTACCAGGTCTGGGACGCAACGATCGAGGTGCCCTGCACCACCCTCGATGCGCTCGTCTCCGAGCATGGGCAGCCGGCCTTCGCCAAGGTCGACGTGGAGGGGTTCGAGGCGACCGTGCTCGCCGGCCTGTCGCGGCCGCTGCCGGCGCTCTCCTTCGAGTTCACCACCATCCAGCGCGACGTGGCGCTCGCTTGCCTCGGCCGCTTGGCCACGCTCGGGAGCTACGGCTTCGACGTCGCGCTGGGCGAGAGTCAGGTTCTCACCTTCAACCGCTGGATCTCAGGGGACGCCATGGCCGCCCACATTGCCGCCCTTCCGCACGCGGCAAACTCCGGCGACGTCTATTGCGTGTTGCAGCGCTGAGATCTCCGATCACGGCGCCGTCCATGACCAAAATATTTCTGCGCGGTGTGGCTGCGTTGCCCGTCCGCCTTGCCTCGCCGCATCGGCATGGCATACGCTCGCGTTGTCAGCGTGCGGGATTTCGAGGGGGATCGCATGGCCGCGAATTCCGTCGGCGCGCCAATGCCGCTCCGGGCCCTGCCTGACAGTTTTTGCATCTGCCGCGTCAGCATCTTCAGCGTGCTGTCGGGGTGGCTCCCTCCATACGGGGCGCCGCAAGCCCGGTCGTCGTCCCTCGACATGCCCATCTTCGAGGTGGGCCTCCGCCAGCGGATCGGCTTCTTTGCCGCGGTGTTCGCGTTCTGGACGCTGCCGACCCAGCTCAGCACGTGGAGGGAAATGCAATGTACGGGTTCCTGATACTGCTGCCTATGACGTTGATCAGCCTTTTGATCGGTTGGCTGATTGCTGGGAGCACGCAAGTTGCCGAATACGTCGCGTATATCACCGACATCTCTCGGCAAGACGTGCTCACGCAGCAAATTTGGGCCGACAGACGCATCTGGATGCAGGTCGGGTCGCACGTGGCCGGCTACGCGGTCCTCTGCTTCACCCTGATCGCCACCGTCCGCACGATTTCGGCGCCGCTACCCGCCGACCGGCCCGCCGGACTGCGACGCTTTCAGATGTTGCTCGAAGTCGTG
>VBAB01000677.1 GCA_005888525.1 Alphaproteobacteria bacterium | reverse complement strand
GATCTCGCCCTCCATCATTTCGACCAACCTCTTGCAAATCGAAAGCCCGAGCCCGGTGCCTCCGTACTTGCGCGTCGTCGAGGCGTCGGCCTGGCTGAAGGCGCTGAAGAGCCGCGCACGCTGCTCGGGGCTCAGCCCGATCCCCGTGTCCTTGATGGTAAAGCACAGCCGAACCTGCTCTGCGGTCTTGTCGAGCAGTCGCGCGCCGACAGTAATCTCTCCCTGCTCGGTGAACTTGATGGCGTTGCTGACGAGGTTGAGCAGGACCTGGCCGAGACGCAGCGGATCGCCGATCAGCGCGGTTGGCACGCTTGGATCGATGTCGAATAGCAGCTCGAGCCCTTTGTCCTGCGCCTTGAAGACGCAGAGGTCCGCCAGGCGCTCGAGCACCGCATCGAGCTGAAAGTCGACGCGCTCGAAACTGAGCTTGCCGGCCTCAATCTTGGAGAAGTCGAGGATGTCGTTGATGATGCTGAGCAGACCCTTGGCTGCCCCGTCGACCTTTGTCAGGTAGTTTTTCTGGCGCTCGTTGAGGTCCGTCTGCAGAGCCAGATGCGTCATGCCGATGATGGCGTTCATCGGCGTGCGAATCTCGTGGCTCATGTTGGCGAGAAAAGCGCTCTTGGCCTCGTTGGCCGCCTCGGCCGCGGCGCTGGCCTGCTGCGCCTCGTTGAACAGCCGCGCGGTCTGGATTGCAATCACGGCCTGGGCGGCGAAGGTCTTGACTAGCTCGATCTGCCGCTCGCTGAACGGTCTGACTTCGCGCCGCCAGGTGGTGATTACGCCGATGAGATCCCCTCCACGGAGCATCGGTACCGACAGGCAAGTCCGTACATTCTCTATTCTGTGCCCCGGCGTGGGCGCATACTCCGGATCGGCGAGAAAGTCTGGGACGTGAATGACCCGACCCTCCAGTGCGGCCCTTCGCGTGGTGGTATGTCGACTCGGAGGCGCGCGCAGAGTGCCCAACTGGGCCGCGAATTCCGGCGTTGCCCCTTGGTGGGCCACCGCCCGGAGCATTTGGCCGTCGTAGAG
>VBAB01000676.1 GCA_005888525.1 Alphaproteobacteria bacterium | reverse complement strand
CCGGCGTGCGTGCCGGCCTCGAATAGCCACTTTCCGTCGAAGCGAATCGGGGGATTGCGGAGGAGAGTTTGGACGCAGGAAACGCCCGCGGCGGTGGTGTCGCAAGACCGGACCAGCGACGTCATTGATGTCGCGCCGTGGCTTTCCGATTGGGGTGCCTTTCAAGTATGCCCGTCCGTCGAACGCGATAAGCGACGCGGCGAGGATCTTGAGCACAGTGGTTTTGCCGCAACCTGAAGGTCCGACAATTACCATGAACTCGCCGTCCGCGACTGGCTGCTCGAGCAAAAAGTGATCAAGCGGAAACTGGATGCCAAGAATGTTTTCACCAATGAACTGATCGACGACATTGATAGCTTCGATGTTGCAGAGGTGATCGCCATGGCCAAAGCCTATGAGGCGAAATGAGCGACACCAGGAAGAAAAGCACTTGCGATGATGGAAAACGGCGACGATCATGATCCAGGCGAGGGTTCCCGCGTCTGATCGAAATCCGCGCGCCATATTCCGGGAAAGGAGAGAACATGAACGGCAGACTGCGGGTCGCGCTCGGCTTTGTGCTGTGCAGCCTGCTCACGGGAAGTGCGTTCGATTCGGCGGCCGCTCAGGCCAAGCCGGAAGGGGAAATGCGCTGGGCGCTCTACGTGACCCTGCCGCCAGTGTGGTTCGATCCGGGTGAGGTGTCGGGACAGCTGACGCCCTTCTGGGTTCTCTACGCTCTTCACGATGCGCTCGTGAAGCCGATGCCGGGAAATATGCTGAGCCCCAGCCTGGCGGAGTCGTGGACGGTCAGTGCCGACCAGCTGGTCTACGAGTTCAAGCTGCGCGAAGGGCTCAAGTTCCACAATGGCGATGCCTTCACCGCCGAGGACGTGAAGTTCAGCTTCCACCGCGCGAAGGGTTCCAAGATCCTCCACGACAGAGTGCGGGAGGTGGAGGTGATCGGGCCCTCGCGCGTGCGCTTCATTCTTCACGAGCCGTGGCCGGACTTCATAACCTTTTACGGAACCATCTTGTCCGGCGCGGGCTGGATCGTACCCAAGAAGTATCTGGAGCGAGTGGGCGACGACGGCTTCAAACGGGCGCCCGTGGGGCTCGGACCCTACAAGTTCGTCAGCTACACACCCGGCATCGAGCTCGTGATGGAAGCGAACGAAGACTATTGGCGAAAGGTGCCCTCTGTGAAGCGGCTCGTCTTCAAGACCATACCGGACAGCACGACGAGGCTGGCTATGCTGAAGCGGGGCGAGGTCGATATCGCCTATCTGCTCGAAGCCCCGCAGGCGCAGGAGGTCCAACGTGATCCGAAACTCAAGCTGGCCTTCTCCGGCGGCATCGCCATCTTCTATCTTGATTTTCTCGACCAGTGGGACCCGAAATCGCCGTGGCATGACCGGCGCGTGCGGCTGGCCGCGAACTACGCCATTGATCGCCAGGCGCTGAGCGAGGCCGAGACACTCGGGGCATCCAAGCCCGCTGGAAATCACGTGCCGCGATCGTTCGAATTTGCGCTGCCTCTCGAGCCATACCCATACGATCCGGCCAAGGCAAAGCAGCTGCTCGCAGAGGCGGGCTACCCCAACGGTTTCGACGCCGGCGAGCTGCACCAGCTCCCTCCCTACTTCGCACTGGGCGAGGCGATCACCGCATATTTCCAAGCGGTCGGCATCCGGCTCAAGATGCGCAGCATGGAGCGCGGCGCCTTCATGGCTTTGATTTCGTCGAAAAAAGCGAAGGGCGTCTGCGTCTGCTCCACCGCGCTCTACGGCAATGCGGCCTCGCGTTTGTCGGAGGTCATCCCCAGCAACGGCGCGTGGGCGTATGGCGGTTACCCCGACATCGACGCGCTGTTCAAGGAGCAGGCCGCGGAGACGGATCACAAGAAGAGGGAGGCGATGCTGCACCAGATCCAGCGGCTCGTGCACGAACGCGTCAGGTATGGGCCCATCTTCGAATACGTCTGGCCGAGCGGTGTTGGCCCACGCGTGGCCGAGCCGGCGCTGTTGCTGATCGACCTCTACCCGTGGTCGGCTCCGCTGGAAGAGGTGCGTCTGAACAAGAACTGAGGAGCGCGACGGCTTGCTGCGAACGCTTCGTGTTCCCGCGTCCCCGCCACTCTCACGGTGCTTGCAGTTCTTCCGCGGCTCGGGACCTGAGACATCGAGATTTGGTGCACGGAACCTTCGAGAAGACGTGGCGCGCGTGCTATGCCCGGTCGTCTACCGATCTG
>VBAB01000138.1 GCA_005888525.1 Alphaproteobacteria bacterium | reverse complement strand
ATCGGCAGGATGCCATCGATCACTGGCACGGCGCGCACGAGGACTTCTAGACAGCGATGGCGTTCACCTCGCGCACCAGGCTCGTCAATCCGCGGCTCGGCACCTACTTCGGCATATTCACGGCAGCGTTCGCCGCGCTGGTGTTGCTGGCGATGATGTTCGAGCAGCTGGGCGCCACCGACGCCGTGGTGCGTCTCACCATGTTCGGCGGCCCGATCGCGCTATACGCGGTGATCGGCCTGGGCTGCCGCGCGCGCGAGGTCGCAGACTATTTCGCCTGCGGGCGCAGGGTACCCGCCTTCTTCAACGGGCTGGTGCTCGCGGTGACGGCGCTGGGCGGCGCCGGCTTCCTGGCCCTGACCGGCTCGCTCCTCATCGTTGGGTTCGACGCCATGTGCCTCAGCATCGGCTGGTGCGCCGGTCTCGTTTTCATGGGGGTGCTGTTTGCGCCGTTCGTGCGCAAGTTCGGCGCCTATACGGTGCCGACGTTTCTCGGGCGCCGTTTCGAGAGCGGCATCGTGCGCGTCGTGGCGGCGGCGACATTCTCCGTGCCGATCCTCCTCCTGCTTGCGGCGGAGACGCGCTTTGCCGGCTACGCGGCGGCCTGGATGCTCGGGCAATCGGAGCGCCTGATGGCTGCCGTGGTCGTGGTCTGCGCCGCCGGCATCGTGCTTCTGGGCGGCATGCGCTCGCTCACCTGGGCGAGCGTCGCCAAGGCCATCGCCGCGCTCCTGGCGCTGGCGGTGTCCGCGAGCATCGTCGCTCTCATGGTCTCCAACCTCCCGCTGCCGCAGCTGACGCATGGCAATGTCTTGCGCCTGCTCACGCGCATGGAGATCGCCCAGGGCGTGCCTGTCGTGCTGGCCCCGCCGCTGGCGTTCGACCTGCCCGGCGAGGGTGCCGAGCCGCTGGTCAAGCGCTTCATCCAGTCCTTCGGCAGCGTCGGCAGCCTGAGCTTCGTGCTGATGTCCTTGGTGGCGGCGGCCGGGATTGCCGCCTCGCCCTCCCTGCTGTCGCGCTCGGGCACGACGCCCGGCGTCTACGAGGCGCGCAAGTCGCTGGGCTGGGCCGTGCTCGTCGTCGGCCTCGTGCTGCTCACGCTGCCTGCCGTCGCCGTATATCTGCGCGCGCTGATCGTCGAGCAGGTCGCCGGCCACCCCGGGGATCGCTTGCCCGCCTGGTTCCAGCTGCTGCAGCAGGCGGGCATCGCCAGGATCGAGTCCAAGACGCAGCTCGTGAAGCTCTCCGGCATCAGCTTCGAGCGCGATGCCACGCTGTTTGCGCTTCCTATTGCCGCAGGCTTTCCACAGGTCCTCGTCTATCTGGCCCTTGCCGGAGCGCTGGCCGCCGCGCTGGCCGCGCTCGCGTCATCCCTGGTAACGGCCGCCGCCATCGTGGCGGAGGACGTCATCTACGGCCTGCCCAACGAGACGGCTCCGGACGCCACCCGCATGAGCACGTCACGCCTCGCCCTGCTCGGAGCGGCCTTCCTCACCATCTGGCTCGCCATTGCGCTGCCGGCCGATCCTTTGCAGCTGTTCTTGTGGTCGCTCACCTTCGGCGCGGCGGGCTCCTTTCCGGTGCTGTTGCTGGCCATCTGGGCAAAGCGGACCAACGCCTGGGGCGCGCTGGCGGCGATGGCCACCGGGTTCTTCGTCACCGCCTTTGTGTTGCTTCTGAGCGAAACGGGCGCGATCGGATTGCCGAGCGTCCTGGCCGGGGCTCTCGGCCTGCCGCTGGCGCTGGCTGCGGGCATCGTCGTCAGCAAGTTCACGCCGGCGCCCGGGCGCAACGCCCTCGACATCGTGCGCGACGTGAGGGTGCCGGGCGGAGAGACCATCTATGACCGCGAGATGCGGCTGCTGCGCCTCAGGAGCCGGGCGCCGAGTTGAGCTACCCTGCGACATTGCCGTGCGGTAACTTGCCTAGTGCGCCGGCTCGCATGTAACGATTGCAGCTTGCCAGATGGCACAGGCGACGCACGAGAACAGGAAGCGCCAGCGATGTCGGCACGTGAGCGGCTCGGCCTCTATCCCGCGATCGAGCCCTATCGCCAGGAGCGGCTGAAGGTCGGCGGAGGCTACGAGATCTATTTCGAGGAGTGCGGCAACCCCCGCGGCAGGCCGGTGGCGATCGTGCACGGGGGGCCGGGCGGCGGCTGCAATTCCACCATGCGGCGCTATCACGACCCGGCGCGCTACCGCATCGTCCTGTTCGACCAGCGCGGCTGCGGCCGCTCGCTGCCGCACGCGAGTCTCGAGGCCAACACCACCTGGCACCTGGTTGCCGACATGGAGCGGCTGCGCATCCACCTCGGCATCGAGCGCTGGCAGCTGTTCGGGGGATCGTGGGGGTCGACCTTGTCCCTGGCCTACGCCCAGACGCACCCCGAGCGCGTGAGCGAGCTCGTCCTGCGCGGCATATTTCTGCTGCGGCGCGAGGAGCTCGCCTGGTTCTACGAAGGCGGCTGCAGCTGGATGTTCCCCGAGGCGTTCGAGGAGTTCAAGAAAGTCATCCCGCCGGAGGAGCGCGGCGACCTGATCACCGCCTACTACCGCCGCCTCACCAGCCCCGACCGCAACGTGCAGATCGCGGCCGCCAGGGCCTGGTCGGTGTGGGAAGGGAGCACCTTGTCGCTGTTGCAGGACCCCGAGCGCGTCAGGCTGTTCGGGGCCGACACCTACGCCATCGCGTTTGCGCGCATCGAGTGCCACTATTTCATCAATCGCGGCTTCTTCGAGCGCGACGATCAGCTGCTGCGCGGCATCGACCGTATCCGCCATCTGCCCTGCGTGATGGTGCACGGCCGCTACGACGTGGTGACGCCGGTCAAGAACGCCTGGGATTTGTCGCGCGCCTGGCCGCAAGCGGACCTGCGCATCGTCGCCGATGCCGGCCACGCCATGACCGAGCCCGGCATCGTGCACGAGCTGGTGGGCGCGACGCGCAAATTCGCCGGCTCGACACGGCACTGAAGCCGAGCCCGGCTGGCAGCCGACCGCCGCTGAGAGCGAGCAAGATTCACGCTTCACATCGACGCTGCATGCGAGGCGATGTGCTTCAAGCTGAAGCGATCCTGCTCAGTTGCGCAGCCGGGTGCGGATGATGCGGGGGAAATCGTCGGCTTCGCCGCGCGACTGGGTCGCCGCGGGAGCCGCGCGTGTCTCCGGCGCCTCCTTGCTGCGGCTCTCGCCGGCGGAGGACCACCAGCGGGCGAGGCCGGAGGGTGCCTGCGCGGGCGATGCTCGGGGTGCGGGCGCCGCCACCCGCGGATGGCTGGCTTCGGAGGCATAGGCCGGAGGGGCGGGCGGCGCTTGCGTCGCCTGCTGCTGCGGGAGGCTGCCGCCTGCAAACCACGCGTCGATCAGGTCGAGCTCGTCGGCCGACAGATTGAGGCCCTGGCCGCGGCAGCGCGCAACCACGAAATTGCGGAAGCGGCCGGCGAACAGGTTGGCGGAGGCGCCTTGCTCGAACCAGGGATCGGCCTCGCTCACCACCTCGAGCACGAAGCGCACGTCGTCCCGCCGCACATCGAGGCCGCGCTCCTGGGCACGCTGGGTGATGTTGGCCAGCGTCTGTGCGCCGATCAGGTCGTTGTCGCTGATCTCCTTGGCCATCACCTCGAACAGCAGGCGGTACTCGTGCGGCGCCAATGGCGGGGCCTGGCAGGCCTCCTGGATGCGTGTGATCGACTGCTGGATGGCGGCTGAGCTGGCAACCGGCGGTGCAGCGACTTGAGCGGCACCAGCGGCACTGCGACCGGCGGGGGGAATGCTCGTGCCCGGACGGGTCGGCGGCAGCGCGCTTGCCGGTAGGGCCTGCTGCAGCGCCGCCGCGGTCAGGGGCATCGACTCTAGCACCGCCGGCTTGCTGACGATCTGCCTGGCACCGGGCTCGCGCCCCTCGAGCGCGGTCGCCCTGCCGTCTTCCCCATGGCGTTTCGGGTCGAAAGCGAGATACGGCGGCTCCGAGGTCAACTTGATCTCGGCGGGGAGCTGCTGGCGCAGCAGCTCGCGGAAGGTGCCCGCGCCCGCCCAGCTGGTGCCGATGGTCTTCTCGTGGCCCAGCGCGCGCATGGCCCGCTCGGCCAGCGCCTCGAGCGGCACGGGCGCGGACGAGCCGCGCACGCCGCCCACCACCTCGGCCAGAATCTCGCGCCTGTTCTCGTCGGCCTTCGCCGAGGGCATGGCGATGCCCATGTCACCGGCCGTGTCCTTCGGCAGCTCGCCGTTGAGGATGAGCGCGATCAGATCCGACTCCCGCACCTCGCCGTCGCTGATGGCGGTATAGGGGGCAGCCGTGTAGTCGTTGGCGAAGATGACCGTACGCCGAGCGTGCGCGCGCAGGCGGTGCAGGACGGGCGTGAAGTCCGCGTCGCCCGAGAGGATGACGAACTCGTCGAAGTAGGTGTCGTGGGTGAGATAGTCGCGGATATCCATGACCATGCGGATATCGGAGGAGTTCTTGAGCTGGGCAGTGAGCGGGGGACAGTCGATCACCTCGAAGCCGGCGCGCAGGAAGTGGTGGCGCACGAACGGGAACGAGTTCATGTCGGTGGAATTGTCGTTGGTATTGCGCCGCGGCACGGGGTTGCCGTAGCAGCGGTTCATGACGATGCGCCGGGTGCCCGTGAACGGCGCGTTGGTGGGCGTGATGAGCCGTCCGGTCTCGATGCCGCGCAGCCACCCGCTGGCGTCCTTGGCGAATCGCTTGGCGGCCTCTTCGCTCTTGCGCTTCAGCGACAGGTAGATGTTGTCGTAATCGACGAACACCGCGCTGAGACACGGCCCGCCAGCTTCCCTCTTCATTCGACGGCCCCCAAAATTGCCTGCTTTGTCGTTGCGTCGCATGCAAAAGTGCAGCGCGCGCAATGCTGCGTCCCATGCAAACTCTGAGTCGGGCGAACGGGGCAAGTAGTAGCTACAAACGCGTGCCCGCCTTCGGGGAAAACGTCAAATACGCCACACGGGACACGTACCGATTCGGGCTAAAGCGAGGACAGGGCAGCAGGAAATCGCCATGCCTGCCGGTCGCGGCCTGGCACCGGGCTCATACCGGCTCGAAGCCCGGCGCGGCCAGCTCGAAGCCCGCGAACTGGAAGCCGGGCGCCACCGTGCAGCCGACCAGCGTCCACTCCCCGCGGCTCGCGGCCTGCTGCCAGGCGCCGGCCGGCACCACCGCCTGCGGGCGCTCGCCGGCGGCAAGATCGGCTCCCAGGCGCACCTCGTGCCGGCCCCCCGCGTCGTCGATCGTCAGCGCCAGGGCTGCGCCCGCGTACCAGTGCCAGGCCTCTGATGCGTCGACCCGGTGCCAGCGCGACACCTCGCCGGCGGCGAGCAGGAAATAGATGGCGGTGGACGCCGCCCGGCCGGAACCGTCGGTGGCCGCATCGCGAAACGTCTCGCGATAGTGCCCGCCCTCCGGATGTGGCGCCAGGGAGAGCAGGCGGATGACATCGGCGGCGGAAAGGGTGCTGGTGGTCGCGTTGGATGGCGGCACGGCGGAGGAAGTCCCTGGCATTTTTCCCATCGTCCGCAAGGGAATCTTGGCGGAGGGCGTGGGATTCGAACAGTAAGTTATCCCATCTAAAAGTATTCGTGGCGCCGATCCGCTCATGTTCGCGGATGTGACGCATCGGTGGCCCCCGATCGGGGACCTCAGTGCCACG
>VBAB01000137.1 GCA_005888525.1 Alphaproteobacteria bacterium | reverse complement strand
GATGCCAGCCCCTTGCAATGCCAATTGCAGGATGCATTCCAGGCTGTCGCTTGAAAACGGCCCTGACACATTCACCTGCTCCAGGCCCCCCTCGGCCGTCTTGAAGGGCCAGCGGTCACGCCCTGGAGCAGTGAAGACGATGCAGCGATGGTGCGCCAGATCCGCGGGGGTCTTGGGCGCGCCGAACCGCTCGACGTACTGCGGGCTGGCACAGATGACCCTGTCGACCTCGGCCAATTTTCGCGACGTGAGGCTTGAGTCGCTCAGCGGGCCAAGGTGGATTGCGACATCGATCTGCTCGGCGTGAAGATCCACCAGTCGGTCCGTCAAATACAAGCTAAAGCGCACATCGGGGTAGCGCTGCTGAAATTCGATGAGCGCCGGCGCCAGGTGCTGCACGCCGAACCAAATTTCCGTGTTGATGCGCAGCAGCCCGCGCGGGTGGCCGGCCGACGCTGCAACTTCGTCCTCCAGCGCGTCCACAGCCTCGATAAGCCGACGCCCGGAGTGGAAGTAGGCCTCTCCTTCCGCCGTCAGTGCCAGCTTGCGCGTCGTGCGGTTGACGAGCCGAACGCCGAGCCGCGTCTCCAACCGCAGGATCAGCTTGGAGACCGCAGACGGCGTCAGGCCCAAATCGTTCGCGGCAACGGCAAATGTGCCGCGTTCGATGGCGCGCACGAACGCACGCATCTGGGCCAGCTGATCCATGATCCGCGCCCGCAATTCACCAAAGACGTGCCGCGATCAGCACGTCCACCAGACGGCCACCGAGCATACATACCCCGCGCAAAGTACTGGTAGGGCAGAAACACACACGGTCGGTCATCGTCGAGTCCGTTCGGCTGCGGCCAGCGCTCTGGTATCGGAAGCGCCGGACGCACAGGTGACGCTTTGCAGGACCTTTCTCCCTTGCTCCTAGCTCGGCTGAGGACGAAAGCGCTCAACGAGGAAATCGAGAAACACCCGAACTTTTGGGACCTTCTGCGTGCCCGGCGGAAACACGGCGTAAGCGGGTGTTCTTTCCGGATGGTGCTGATCGGCGAGTAGCGGCACCAGCTTGCCGTCGCGAATCGGCTTCGCAACCATGAAATCGGCCAGCCGCGCGATGCCGGCACCCAGCAATGCCAGCTGCAAGACGCATTCCTGACTGTTGCTGGCGAAGACGCCAGATACATCCACGTGCTCGATTCCGCCATTGGCTGTTCTGAAGGCCCAGCGGCTGCGACCCGCCGCCGTGAACACGATACAGCGATGCTGCGCCAGATCATCACGGCTCGTGGGTGTACCGAATTTCTTGAGATACTGCGGGCTCGCACAGATGACGCGCCCCACCTCTCCGACCTTTCGCGACATCAGGCTCGTGTCGCTCAGAGGACCAACGCGCACCGCGACATCGATCCGTTGGGCGTGCAGGTCAACGGGGTTGTCCGTCAGGGAAATGCTAACGCGCACATCGGGGTAGCGCCGCTGGAACTCCATGAGTGCCGGCGCCAGGTGCTGCACGCCAAACGACACCGTCGTGTTGATGCGCAAGAGTCCACGCGGATGGGCAGCCGAAGCAGCAACTTCGTGCTCAAGACCGTCGATAGCTTCGATAAGCCGCCGCCCCGAGTGGAAGTAGGCCTCTCCTTCCGCCGTCAGTGCCAGCTTGCGCGTCGTGCGGTTGACGAGCCGAACGCCGAGCCGCGTCTCCAACCGCAGGATCAGCTTGGAGACTGCAGACGGCGTCAGGCCCAGATCGTTCGCGGCAACGGCAAATGTGCCGCGTTCGATGGCGCGCACGAACACACGCATCTCGGCCAGCTGATCCATAGTTCGTGCCTGAAATTCACCAAAGACGTGCCGCGATCAGCATGCCCACCAGACGGCATCGAGCGTATATACCCCGCGCAAAGCTCGATAATCGGAAAGACGCCGTCGGCTCGGCATTTCAAACGGAGAGGGCACCTTGTCATGACCGCATCCGAACACTTTTCTGGCGTCGACGCGATATCGCCCACCGAGACGGTAGCTTCGCTCTCCAGTTTGATCAAGTCACTCCCTCGGCGGGTCAGGATGTGGGCGAACAGCTGCGCCGACTACTACGCCGCCGCGGTTATGTACGAACAACTCAGCGCGCTTTCCAACGCCGAGCTGCACAAGCGGAGTC
>VBAB01000675.1 GCA_005888525.1 Alphaproteobacteria bacterium | reverse complement strand
ATTCCCCATCGCTCGTACATGAAAGGGTGGAAGATCAACCCGAGCCACTATCTGAACCAGGACCTTTCGGGGGTCTGGCTCGACAAGTAGGCAGCGCGCTTCGTCGGTTGCTGTCGTGACGCGCCCGGCTGGCTGCTTTTCGAAAGCAGCCAGCCGAAGGTGAGCAGGATCAATCGCACGGCGATGTACTTCTATATTTTCAAACGGCTGCTGTTGATGATCCCGACGCTGCTGGGTGCGGCCGCGCTGGTCTTCGTGCTCATGCGGCTGATTCCCGGCGACATCTGCGTGATGCGGCTCGCCACCGGCGGCGGCAGCATCAATCCGGAAGTGCTGAAAAGCTGCCGCCTGGAGCTCGGCATGGACCGGCCGGTCCTGGTGCAGTTCCTGCTCTTCCTCAAGGGGCTCGCCACCTTCGATCTCGGCAAGTCGATGTGGACCGGGCGACCCATCGTCGATGAGATCGGCCTGCGGTTTCAGCTCTCGCTGCAGGTCGCCATCATGGCGACGATCACCGCGATTCTAATCGCCATCCCGCTGGGGATAATCTCGGCGGTCAAGCAGAACACCTGGATCGACTATGTGGTGCGCGCCTTCTCGATCGCCGGCGTTGCCATGCCTTCCTTCTGGCTCGGCATCCTCATCATTCTCGGCATCCTGATCACGTCGAAAGCGTGGTTCGGGAGCCCTTGGATGCCGCCGATCAAGTACGTGCCGATCTGGGTCGACCCGTTCTACAATCTGAGCATGCTGATATGGCCCGCGCTCGCCACCGGCTATCGCTACTCGGCCGTGGCCACGCGCATGACCCGCTCGGCCATGCTGGAGGTGCTGCGCGAGGACTACGTGCGCACGGCCCGTGCCAAGGGGGTGTTCCAGAAGCTCGTTATCCGTCGCCACGCGCTGCGCAACGCGCTCCTCCCGGTCATCACCGTCATCGGCATCGAGTTTGCGTTCCTGATGGGCGGCCTCGTCGTCACAGAGCAGGTGTTCAATCTGAACGGATTGGGGAAGCTGTTCGTGGAGTCGGTCTCCAACCAGGACTACAACATGACGCAGGCGCTGGTCATGCTGGTGGTGGCCATCTTCGCCCTGGCGAACCTGTTCGTCGATGTCCTCTATGCCTGGATCGACCCACGCATCCGCTACAACCCTTGACGAGGCGCACGCATGGCGATCCTGTCCCAATCCGGCGCTGCCGCGGCCGACCATGCACCGCCCCGGCCCTCGCGATGGACGCTGCTGTGGAACTTCGTTAGGCAGAACCCGCTCGGGGCCGCCGGCGCGGTCATCGTGATCGTCATGATCGTGATGGCCGCCTTCGCCGAAGCGGTGACGGTCTACGATCCCACGGCCAATAACTTCGGCGAGATGCTCGAGCGGCCGAGCGCCGAGCATTGGCTGGGTACCGACCAGTTCGGACGCGATCTCTACACGCGCATCGTCTACGGCGCTCGCACCGCACTGCTGGTGGGCTTCGTCTCCGCCTTGATCGGGGGAACGCTGGGGCTCGTTCTGGGCGTAGCCAGCGCCTACTTCGGGGGCCGCTTCGATTTCTTCCTGCAAAGCGTCATGGATGTGCTGATGGCGTTTCCGCTGATCATCCTGGCGCTGGCGGTGGTGTCGATCTTCGGCACCGGCGCACTCAACGTCATCATCGCCATCACTATTCCCTTCATACCGCGATGCGCGCGTGTAGTTCGCTCGAGCGCGCTCGCCGTGCGCGAGACGCCCTATATCGATGCAGCCCGCGCCTGCGGTTTCGGCCATGCGCGCATCGTGCTGCGTCACATGGTGCCGAACGTGATGGCGCCCTATCTCGTCGTGATGACGGCAGCCGTCGGCCAAGCCATCCTGATCGAGGCGTCGCTGTCCTTCCTGGGGCTCGGCGTGCAGGAGCCGGTGCCGGCCTGGGGCCTGATGCTGCAGGGCGGCGCCCAGGAATACGCCGAGAGCGCGCCCTGGGTGGCGGTCTTCCCGGGCATCGCCATCTCGCTCGCCGTGTTCGGGTTCAACCTGTTCGGCGATGCGCTGCGCGACTGGCTCGATCCGAAGATGAAGATTTGACAGGGTTTCCCGCTATCGTCCCGGCTCGTCGCTGAAGTCGTGGTAACCCCGCCGCGAACTCCGCCCTCGTGCTGAGCTTGTCGAAGCACGGACCGCGCGCTCCAGCCGTGGTTCGACAAGCTCACCACGGGGTTGGAGGTGGTGGGATGCCTGGTTCGGCCGATGCCTTCGCTCGTGCAGCAGACGCCTAATCGCGACATCCGCGGCTCCACGCGCTCCGGCATTGCACGGCACGCATTGCGGAAACGGTTGTCTCGGTCGAGGCCCGCAGGGATACTGGGGAAAAGCCCACCACACGCGAGGATGACGCCATGCCCCTTTCCAT
>VBAB01000674.1 GCA_005888525.1 Alphaproteobacteria bacterium | reverse complement strand
ATGGGCGCGTTTCACGACGCCGGTGGTAGCCTCGAGGGCCTGCGCCAGTGGGTCGACGACATTCTCAACGCCGGCGACGAGTGGATCGACGAGCGCGTCAAGCAATGGCTCGACGCCAAGCATGCCGATTGGATCAAGCAGCAATCCGCCTCGGGGCGCGAGCCGACTGCCAAGGAGATCGCCAGGAAGCGCGCCGAATTCGAGGGGGAGCGCCGCCTCGTTGCGGAGAAGCGCGCACAGGCCGCCAGGGAATACGCCAAGCTTCAAACCGACGCCTCCGCGCACGGACGCACCGGCCGCCTCAATGGCAGCGGCGGTGACGACGCCATCGACAAGTGGACTGACGATGCCCTGCGTCGGGAGGCGCGGGAGTGGCTACAGAACGCGAACGGCGCATGGCACTTCGGCACGGTCAGCGAGACCCTGTTCCGCTTCATGAGCGAGCAGTCGCGCGCCTGGCTCGAGACGGAGAAGGCAACCGGCCGCGAGCCGGGCGCTGCCGACATCGCCGCGAGGCGTGCAGCCATCGTCGCCAAGTTCAACGAGGTCAAGAGCAGCTGCGCCGAGATCCAGGCCGACGTCGCCGAGAAGAAGCAGAGGTCCATCGAGGCTGGCGGCCTCTACGTGCTGGGCACCGAGCGGCACGAGAGCCGGCGCATCGACAACCAGCTGCGCGGTCGCTCCGGCCGTCAGGGCGACCCCGGCCGCTCCAAGTTCTATCTGTCGCTCGAAGACGACCTGATGCGCATTTTCGGCTCCGACCGCATGGACGGCATGCTGCAGAAGCTGGGCCTGCAGGAAGGCGAGGCCATCACGCATCCGTGGATCAACAAGGCGCTGGAGAAGGCCCAGCAGAAGGTCGAAGCGCGCAACTTCGATTCGCGCAAGTACGTGCTCAAGTACGACGACGTGATGAACGATCAGCGCAAGGTGATCTTCGAGCACCGCATCGACATCATGGGGCGCGACGACGTGAGCGACACCGTCGGTGATCTGCGCCAGCAGGTGGTGCAGGAGCTGGTCGCGGAGTGCATCCCGCCCAATGCCTACGCCGAGCAGTGGAACTCGGCGAAGCTGAAGGAGGAGACCAACCGCATCTTCGGCCTCGATCTGCCCATCGACCGCTGGGCCGCGGAGGAGGGCATCGCCGACGAGGAGATCACCGAGCGGCTGCTGAAGGCGATCGACGAGCGAGCCAAGGCGAAGGAGGCCGAGTTCGGCGCCGAGACGATGCGGCAGATCGAGAAGATGGTCCTGCTGCAGACGCTGGATCACCTCTGGCGCGAGCACCTCGTCACGCTCGAGCATCTGCGCCAGGTGATCCACTTCCGCGGCTACGGCCAGCGCGATCCGCTCAACGAGTACAAGTCCGAAGGCTTCCACCTGTTCGAGGCCATGCTGGCCAACCTGCGCGAGGCTGTCACCGGCCAGCTCATGCACATCCAGGGCATGCCAGAAGAGGACGAGCAGCCGCTGATGGAGCCCGTCGAGCTGCCGCCGATGCAGGCGCACCACGTCGATCCGTTCACCGGCGAGGACGAGCTTGCCATGGCGGACGCCGCCTTGGCAGCCGCCGGCCGTCCCGACATGCGCTCCGCCGAGCGGCGTTCGCCGCTGCAGACGCGACGGGCGGCGGGGGCCCTCAACCCCACGGACCCCGCCACGTGGGGCAAGGTTTCCCGCAACGCGCCGTGTCCATGCGGCTCGGGCAAGAAGTACAAGCACTGCCACGGCAAGCACGATTGAGGCGGCGCGCGTGATCCGCTTCAGGTGCCCTTGAGGGCGTGCGCCTCGGGCAGGAACATGTCCTTCCAGGACGCGGGAGCGGTCTTCAGGCGGCCGGTCTTGCGCATGAACTCGACCAGCGTCATCAGGTTCGCCGGCGTCGTCGTATAGTCGATGTCGGGGTCGGTGATCATCTTGACGATCTCGGCTGCGGTGCTGCGCTTGTCCTTGGACAGCGTCAGGTAGATCTCAGCTGCATCGGCCGGGCTCTTTTTGATGAACGCGTTGGCCTCCTCGTGGCTCGCGAGCACGGCTTGGCAGATTTTCGGATTGTCCTTGTAGAACGTCTCCGTGG
>VBAB01000673.1 GCA_005888525.1 Alphaproteobacteria bacterium | reverse complement strand
GGCACGATCTCGAGGGCTTTGCGGTAGTCGGCGCGCGCGGCGGCCTCGTTGCCCAGCTCCTCATGCACCGCGCCGCGGCTCACATAGGCTTCGGCATCACGCGGATCGAGCTTGATCGCCGCATTGAAATCGGCGATGGCGCGCTGGTACTCGCTCTTATTGGCGTAGGCCAGTCCGCGGTTGAAAAAAGCGCGCGGATTGTCGCGGTTGAGCCGGATCGATTCTGAATAGTCGGCGATTGCCGAGTCGGACTCGCCCAGGGCGTCGTAAGCCTGGCCGCGGTTGTTGAACACGTCGGGGTCGGTGGGGTCGATCTTGATCGCCTCAGTGTAGTCGGCGATAGCACGGTCGTGCTCACCCATCTGGTCGTAGACGTTGCCGCGGTTGAAGTAGGCAACAGCACTCGAGGGATCGAGCTTGATCACCTCGCTGTAGTCCTTGACGGCGGCGTCCTTGTCGCCCGCGAACTCCTGGAGCACACCACGCTGCAACAGGGCCTCGGCGCGGAGGTCGTCGTCGTCTTTCGCCAGGTCGACGACCGAGGTGCAGGCTTCAATCCGCTTCTGCGTGCCGACGTCCTCGTTCTTGCAGACTGCCAGCTGATCGGCGACGGCTTGTGCCCCGGCACCGCCTGTTTGCGCCATGAGCAGCCATAGTGCGAGCGCGAGCGGCACGTCCATCCACTTTGCCCGGCGTCGCTCGCCACTCATGCGACGTCTCCCTTGGTTCTCGCACGCGCTTTCCCCGGGGTCTCCGGTGCGGGCGCCCTATGTAGTTGGCTTGTGCGGGGTGGCACCAGCCGAATTTTCCCGCCAGGCCATCTTCCGGCATCGGCGGAGGCAGCGTGTGGCCCGGCAGTCACGCAGGTTTCGCACGCCCGAAATCAAGATGACAACCGCCGCAATTAGCCCTTATGAAGGGCTTGCATGTATCGGGGAAGCGTGACGCGAGGAGGAAGTAATGCGTTCGATGATCATTGCCGCCGGCCTGGTCGCCATCGTCGCGGGATTGTTCGCTCATCCTGCCGCAGCCAAGAAGAGCAAGATGGGCTGCGAGATCGGCCGGGAACACTGGGACGCCGCCGAGGCCAAGTGCATGCCGGGCAAGAGCACCAAAAAGAGCGCGAAGAAGGCCAAGAAGGACGAGTAGGCCCTGCGGTCGCTGCCGGGGCCCGTCACTGAACTGCTACAACCACTTGGTGTGCCCGGCCTCGACCATCAGCACCTTGTCCTGCGGCACGTCGAGCCGAAAGATCTCAGCGGGCTGAAGCTTCAGGATTAGGCCCCTGATCACGCGCATGACGCCGCCGTGCGCGGCGACCACCGCGTCGCGCTCGATCTCGCGCAGCCAACCCGCCACGCGCTCGGAGAGGTCCCGGTAGCTCTCCCCGCCCGTCGGCCGCCAGCCCCACTTGTCCGCCTCGCGCGCGGCGAAGCCCTGCGGGTCCTTGGCGGGCAGTTCGTTCCACAGCTCGCCCTCCCAGTATCCGTAGTGGATCTCGCGCAGCCTGTCGTCGGTGCGGTAGCCCCGTGGCGGCAGGCCGAGCTCGGCGCGCATGAGCTCCATCGTTTCTCGCGCGCGCAGCAACGGGCTCGCAACGTAGTCGATGGCGGCTGCGTCCTTTCCCAGCGTCTCGGCCAGCGCCCGGCCGTTGCGGACCGCCTGACTGCGGCCCGTGGCATTGAGTGGGATGTCTCTTTGACCCTGGTAGCGCTGGTCGCGGTTCCAATCCGTCTCACCGTGGCGGACGTAGTACAGCCTGACGCCCGACCGCAGCATCCTACACCTTGAGCACCAGCTTGCCGAAGTTGCCGCTCGTGTAGAGGAGGTTGAGCACGTCGGGGAAGGCATCGATACCGCCTTCGCGCACGTCCTCGCGGATCTTGAGCTTACCTTCCTTGTGCCATTGGCCGAGCTGAGTGATGGCTTCAGGCACGCGGCTCGCCCAATCGGTGACGATCAGGCCCTGCATCTTCAACCGCTGGGTGAGCACGGCGCGGATGTTCTTGGGGCCGGCCGGTGCCTCGGTGGCGTTGTAGGCCGAGATCAAGCCGCACAGCGCGATGCGGCCGAACACGTTCATCTGCAGCAGCACGGTGTCGAGGATTTCGCCGCCGACGTTCTCAAAATTGACGTCGATGCCCTTGGGGCAAGCTTCTTTCAGCTGGGCGGCGAGGTTGCCCGCCTTGTAGTCGATGCATGCGTCGAAGCCCAGCTCTTGGGTGACGTAGCGGCATTTGTCGGGCCCGCCGGCAATGCCCACCGCGCGGCAGCCCTTGATCTTGGCGATCTGGCCCACCACGGACCCGACCGCGCCGGACGCCGCCGACACCACGACCGTCTCGCCGGCCTTGGGCTGGCCAACCTCGAGGAGCCCGAAATAGGCCGTCCAGCCCGGCATGCCGAGGCCACCGATCCAGCGCTGCAGCGGAGCCTGCCTGGTGTCGACCTTGAGGACGCGCTCGCCTTTGGAGATGGCATACCGCCGCACACCGAACATACCCTGCACGGCGTCGCCCGACTTGAAAGCCGGGTTGTTGGATTTCTCGACGGTGCCGGCGGAGAAACTGCGCATGACCTCGCCCAGGCCGACCGGCGGTGAATACGATTTGGTGTCGTTCATCCAGCCGCGCATGGCGGGATCGAGCGAGATGTACTCGATCTTGACCCGCATCTCGCCGGCGCCGGGCTCTGGTACCGGGCCATCCTCGATCGTGAAGTCGTCTCGCTTCACCATGCCTTTCGGCCGGCGAGCGAGCTTGACCATGCGGTTGCTCATCGGACGCCTCGCTTGCACTATTCGGCTTTCCCGCACATCACGCGTCTTCGGCTGATTGATTCACGATATGTGCCGGATTCAAGGACTCGAAGCAGTTGGATGGAGGTGTCATGATACCC
>VBAB01000672.1 GCA_005888525.1 Alphaproteobacteria bacterium | reverse complement strand
CACATGCCGCCCTGCGGCAGGCCGGCATCCTCGCGCGTGCGCCGGCCCTCGAGCCAGCCGGGCGAGGTGATGAAATCCACTTCGCCCACGAAGCGCCGCTTCTCGTGCTTCATGGCGACGATCATGTTGGTGAGGGAGGAGATGTCGTTGCCTCCGCCCGTACCCGGCAGCCTGATTTTCGGGTTGTCGGCATCGCCGATGAACGACGAGTTGAGGTTGCCGAAGCGATCGATCTGCGCCCCGCCCATGAAGCCGACATCCACGTAACCGCGCTGCAGCAGCAGCAGCACGTCTGTGATCGGCAGCACCATGTTGGCGCGGCGCGTGCAGCGCTGCTCGTTGGTCGACGGCGGCAGCTCGCCCGGCACGATGAAGGGGCCGATGGTGCCGCCCTCGAACAGGATGGTGAGATGCGGGGCGAAGTTGCGCTGCGCCAGCGTCGCCGCCAGCAGCGGAATGCCGACGCCGGCGAACACGATCTGCCCATCATTCAGAAGACGCGAAGCCATCACGGCCAGCAGCTCGGAGGCGGTGTAGGCAGCCGCGGGTGCGCCGTGCTTAGTCATTGTGGACGCTCCGCCCCCGCCGGCAGGCATCGAGCACGGCGTCCATGCCCAGCTTGGAGAGGTAGTCGGCCCAGGACTTGGGCCCGTAATAGAATTCCTCCAGATACTGCTGGCAGCCCTTTACCGGGTCCTTCGACGTGCGTGCGGCGTAGGCATCGAGGTGCGAGAAGAACGGCTCGTAAAGCCCGTAGCACTCATGAGGCGCGCATCCCATGGGCGCCTCCACCACGGCCTCGACGGCAAAGAAGGGAATGCGCGTCTGGTCGGGGGTGCGCCGGATCTGATCGTTGGAGACGATGCGCTCGGTGGTGAGGATGACGCGGTTTGCCGCCATCGCCATGTCGATGTCCATGAACTGCAGCCCGTCGAGCTGGGCGTTGCCGTAGGCGTCGCAGCGCTGCACATGGATCAGAACCACGTCCGGGTTGAGCGCCGGCAGCAGCACGACGGTCTCGCCGGTGAAGGGACACACCATGGTTTTGAGCTCATCGCCGACCCGCTTGCCCACGTCCGAGCCGATCATCGACCGCGAAGGCATGAAGGGGATGCCCATGGCGCCCGCGCGGTAGCGCAGGCCGATCGACATGTGGCTCCATTCCTCGAAGCGGGCGAGCTTGTTCTCGGTGTAGTGGCGCATCACCTTCGACACGCCCCAGACGATGCCTTGCGTGAACCAGCTGGTGATCACGTGCTTCGACGCACCGGAGGCGAACAGCAGGTCACCCTCGGTCGAGGTGATCGAGCGCGAGATGGTCAGCTCCTTCTTATGCGCGCGGATCAGCGCCCAGATCATGGCGAGCGGCGTGCGCGACATGGTGCAGCCGCCGATGCCGACGTGGTCGCCGTTCTCGACCAGCTTCGCCGCATCCTCCAGCGACATCACCTTCTCGCGCAAGCCGCGGTCGCGTCCGAGCGTGTCGGCGCGCAGCTGCTGGTAGGGGGTTACGAGACGGGGGTCAGACCCCTCGCCTCCCGCGTTGCGGCTTCGTGGTAAGGCTTGCAGCGAGGGGTCTGACCCCCTCGGATCCGTACTCATGTGTGCCCGTCTCTCCTCGTTCCTGCTCAGGCGGCGACGGCCATGCCGCTGTCGCGGTTGAAGCCTGAGATCATCTCGTCCCACTGTGGCACGAGGTCGTGCAGGCCGCGCCAGAACGCCTGGGAGCGGCGCCGATCGAAATCGGCGAGCGCGATGCCCTGCTGCTCCACCCAGGTGAAGTAGCCGAGGTTGAAGATGCGCTCCCGCTCACGCTCGGTTGCATCGAGCACGTGCTCCGTGCCGGCGCCCAGCAGATGCCGGCCGACGATTTCCGCTGCCACCTCGGAGGTCAAGTCACCACGGTTGTGGCGGCGCTGCAGGTAGCGCACCAGCTCGCTCGCATACATCTCGTGGCCGTCGGTGGCCACCGTGACGATCATGTCATCCGACCCGAGCCTGCAGTGCTTGGCCATCTTGATGGCGCCCAGCACATTGGCGATCGAGGAGAGCCCGAAATAGCCGAGCGCGCGCGCCAAATCTGGCGGTACGCCCAGCCGCCGCGCGAGATAGTCGCGGCCCACGTCCGTGTTGAACACCGCGTTGAGCCCGTCGGTGGCCTGGTCGCTCACGCCGATCACCAGATCGGTGTTCATGACGTTGTGGATCAGCGGCACGTGCTTGTCGCCGATGCCCTGGATGTTGTGCTCGCCGTAGCCGTTCATGAGCAGCGTCGG
>VBAB01000671.1 GCA_005888525.1 Alphaproteobacteria bacterium | reverse complement strand
GCCACCCAGGGGCACGGCTACCTGCGGATGGTGTCGGGGTTGCCGCCGACATTCATGCGCCTCGTCGCCGGTGACACGCTGAAGATCGGCGACCGGAGCTTCGAGGTGCTGACCGGCAACGGCCACGCGCCGGAGCAGGTGATGCTCTACTGCGCCGCCGACAATATCTTCCTCGCCGCCGACCAGGTGCTGGCGAAGATCACGCCCAACATCAGCGTGTGGGCGGTCGACCCGGAAGGCGACCCGCTGGGCCTCTACTTGCGGTCGCTGCAGGAGATCAAGGAGCAAATCCCGGCGGATGCGCTGGTGCTGCCGGGACACCAGCTGCCGTTCTACGGCCTGCACACCCGCAGCAACGAGCTGATCGCCCACCACGAGGTGCGCTGCGCCGCCATCG
>VBAB01000670.1:1327-4314 GCA_005888525.1 Alphaproteobacteria bacterium | reverse complement strand
ACGCGCGCCACGGCCACGTTCATGCGCTGATCGGGCTTGGGCCAGTCGAACGGCGAGCCATTGGGCGAGATCAGCATCTCCGAGCCCGTCTCCTGCAGGCACTCGCACACCTCCTCCTTCCAGATGTCCTCGCAGATCGGCACACCGATGCGCACGCCGCGGAAGCTGACCGGCCCCGGCATGGGCCCCTGATCGAACACGCGCTTCTCGTCGAACACGCCGTAGTTGGGCAGGTCGACTTTGTGGCGCACCGCCTCGATACGCCCCCCGTCCAGCAGCGCCACCGAGTTGTAGAGCTTGCGGTCCTCGGCCCAGATGGTGCCGACCATCACGCCCGGACCTCCATCCCCGGTCTCGGCCGCCAGGATTTCGATTGCCACCCGCGCCGCCGCCGCAAAGGCCGGCTTGCGCACGAGGTCCTCAGGCGGATAGCCGGTGATGAACAGCTCGGGATAGACCACGAGATCGGCACCGAGCGCGGCGGCTTCGGCGCGGGCCTTGCGCAACTTGCCGGCATTGCCGGGCAGATCGCCCACCACGGGATTGAGCTGGGCCAGGACTATCTTGAGCGAATTGCTGATCGTGTGTGGCATGGACCGAGATTAGGGCGGCAGGAGCTGGACGTGCAACGGGACATGTGAGGGGTGCGAGAAGAACGCGCCAGCATGCGTTGTTGGTACTCCCAAATTCCACCGACAAATCGCCAAAGGCTTAGTGCAGCCAAAGTCGAACCGCCTTATCGCTATCGGCACAGGAGGCGCTCCGATGGACCGGGCCATGTCAGACTTGGCAGCACCCGGACTAATGGCGCCATCCTTTTCCGTCGTAGCGCCCTCCCACAACGAGGCAGAAGTCCTCGCTGCTCTCCACGAGGATGCTCGACCTGTCAGATGGGGACCGCCGTTTCGCACATGAACTCGATCAAGACAGTTTCGGTTTGCGGTTTGGGAAAACTGGGTGCGTGCATAGCTGCGACGCTAGCCGCCCGCGGTTTTGAAGTCGTGGGAGTGGACATCGATCGAGAGAAAGTCACGAAGATCAACGAAGGCCTAGCGCCGGTGGATGAGCCGCTGCTCGCCGAAACCATCCGAGCCGGACGTTCACGACTTCGCGCCACCGTCGACCCCCGAGAAACCGTTGCTACCGATGCCGCCTTCTTCATTCCCCCGTCCCCGAGTCTGCCAGACGGAAGTTTTTCCAACGAATTTCTGTTGAAGGCCATGCAGCCGGTGGCCAAGGCCATGAAGGACGCCGGCAAGAAAAATCATCTGTTCGTGTGCAGCTCAACTACCACGCCCGGCGCCATGGACGCGGTTCTAATTCCCATGCTGGAACGCGAGCTCGGCGGCATTTGCGGCCGGGATTTCAGCGTCTGCTACAATCCCGAGTTCATTGCGCTGGGCGACGTGATCAATGGTCTGCTGGAACCGGACCTCGTGTTGATTGGCGAATCGGATCCCAAAAGCGGCGCAGCCCTGGAGCAACTTTACAAGAAATACAACCGCAACTCACCGCGGATCGCCCGCATGTCCATTGTCAGCGCGGAGCTGACGAAGATTTCCCTGAACAGCTACATCACCATGAAGATCAGCTTTACCAATCAGTTGCGCCTGATTGCCGCGCGCCATCCGCACGCCGACATCCATGCCATACTCGACGCTCTCGGCAACGACAGCCGGATCGGAAAAAAATACCTGCGCGCCGGTTTGAGTTATGGGGGCCCTTGTTTCCCGCGCGACAACCGTCTGCTGGCTTACACTGCCCGCAAGGTCGGCCTGGAAGCGCCGCTGGCCGAGGCGTCGGACCGGGTGAACGAGCGGACCAAAGAAGACCTGGTCGAGAGAGTGCAGGCAATGGCCAGACCCGGCGACATGGTCGCGGTTCTGGGCGTTACGTACAAGCCCAACACGCATATCACCGAGGAAGCGGCGGGACTTTTCCTGGCGCAACAGCTCAAGCGGCGCGGCTACCGCGTCCTGGTCCATGACTTCGCTGCAACCCCCGCTAATGCGCCGAGCCTCCACGAGTTCGAGCTGATCTCCAACTGGGAGGCATTCAAACGCAACCCCGGTGTGAAACTCGCTGTTATTTGTTGTCCCTGGGCCCAATACCGGGATTTACCCCCTACCGCGGAAACCAGGGTCTTCACGCCATGGCAATTGTGAGTGGAAATCCGATGGACGCCGGTCCCGCCCGCTCCCCCCAACCCGATACCGCGCATCCGACCGATGGACCGTTGGAGTCGCTAAGGCTTTTGGGAACGCCGGTCGCTTGTGCCACTTACGATTCCGCACTGGAGCGAATCAAGGCGCTTGCCCGCGAACCGCGGGCCACAGCGGTCTGTCCCTCCAACACCCACATCCTCGGCGAGGCCCGGCATAACCCTGAATTCGCTCAGGTCCTGGCCCGCTTCGACGTAGTGCTGCCGGACGGGATGCCGGTCGTTTGGGCGCTCAACTTTCGTGGTGCCGACCTGAAGGACCGGGTTTACGGTCCTTATTTCATGCGGCACGCGTTGCGGAACACACCGCGGCCCTGGCGCCATTTCTTTTTCGGTGATTCGGAGGAATGCCTCGCGGATCTGCGACGCGTTCTGGTTCAACTGCAACCGGATATCGAAATCGTCGGCATGCTCAGCCCGCCGTTTCGGCCCTTCACGGAGGCCGACGAGGCGTCGTTTGCCGATACCATCAATCGCTCCGATCCGGATTTCGTGTGGGTGGCGTTGCCCGGCGTGCGGATGGAACGGTGGATCATCGACAACCAGGCGCGCTACCGACGGGGCGTGTTCCTTGCGGTGGGCGATGCATTTACGCTGCTCAGTGGGCGCCGGTCGTTCGCTCCGCCGTGGATGCAACGGATGGGATTGACCTGGGCCTACCGGTTCTGCAAGGAACCGCTGCGTCTGGGCCCGCGCTACCTGTGGTACAATTTCATGTTCGTATCCTATTTGCTGTGGGACATCCTACGCGGACGGGCTTGGGAGT
>VBAB01000670.1:0-1293 GCA_005888525.1 Alphaproteobacteria bacterium | reverse complement strand
GACGGATTTTCGAAAGACCAGCGCACTTCGCACGCCACTACACATTGGGCGACGGGGGCAGCGCTCAGAGCAGGCGCTGAACGGAATCTCGGGTGGACACGGTGAGGCAATCTAGCCAGGTGTCCTCCGGCGCAACCCCGGGGCAAGCGCTCCTGGCCACCCATAACCATGGGCCGCCCTGCGCGGATCACTTTCGCCTATGAGCTGAACGGTGGTCTTGGCACTATGTGCCGCCACCAGCATGAGGCACGCCAGCTTACTCACGACGCCAACCGGCTTGCCTCTCGGTGCACCAAAGAAAGCCTTGATTTGCCGCAGTCGTCGTGAATAGCGCTTGCCATCAGTGCTGAGAAAACCTTTCAGCTCCTTGTGGTCGAGAGCCGAGGAAACGTTGGCGTGTGCTGAGAAAACCTTTCAGCTCCTTGTGGTCGAGAGCCGAGGAAACGTTGGCGTGGAAACGCTTTAAAAACAATCGCTCGTTTGCACATCGGAAACGTCCGAGCAGAGCCAGTTCCGCCAGCATCGCGCGATCGCTGCCGCCGAAATTGGGCAGGAGAGACGTTTGCTGCAGGATTTCACGACGGACCACACCAAACATGTGGGTGCCCCAGCGGGCACGCGTGAGCACCTGCCAAAATCGCTTGATGGCAACAGGGGTATCGCCGATGCTCGGGACGTCAGCCCAATAGCGCCTTCCAGTCTTCGGATCGACAAAGCTTCCTGTCTCCTGCTCGAAGGGGAGGATCTCGCTTTTTTCGTCGATAAAGGCAGTACCCGTGTGGGCCAGAACGACGTCCGGATTCTCGTCGAGCAACCTAACGCACGCGTCCAGGTAGGCCGCATGGTAGAGGTCATCGTGGGCCGCCCATTTGAACAAGGGCGCCGTCGAGAGCTCGAACACGCGATTGAAGTTTGCAACAGCCCCCAGGTTCCGCTCATTGCAAATATAGCGAATGCGGGAATCATGCCGCTCATATTCGCGACAGATCTGCGCGGTGCGGTCGCTCGAAGCATTATCACAGATCAGGATCTCGAAGTCTCTGAAGGTCTGCGCCAATAAGCTGTCGAGCAGTTCCGGCAAGAACTCCTGCCCATTGAAAACCGGAATTCCAATCGAGAGCTTGGGCATCGAGCTGGCGCACCATGTTTTGATCCGCGCCGAATATGTCGGACGCAACGGCGTGGATCAACAAGCGCCTGTGGGGTACCACTTTGTGACTAGCTGGACTGGAGTGCGCCGTGCGGGTGGACGAGTGGGGCGTGCGCATCGGACTGTCTGCACCGGGCTCTGGA
>VBAB01000136.1 GCA_005888525.1 Alphaproteobacteria bacterium | reverse complement strand
CCGTCGCCAACGTGGTGACGACGGGCGTGTTCACCATCCCGCTCATGAAGCGCGTGGGCTATCCGGCGGTGAAGGCGGGTGCCATCGAGTGCGCCGCCGGCGTCAACGGCCAGCTGATGCCGCCGGTGATGGGTGCGGCCGCCTTCCTGATGGCGGAGTACGTCGGCATCACCTACGCCGACGTCGTCAAGCACGCCATCCTGCCGGCGCTGCTGACGTACGGCGCTCTCTTCTACGTGGTCGACCTGGAGGCGGTGAAGGCAGGCATGACCGGCATCGCACGGACACGCCGGCGCACCTGGCAGCAGGGCCTCGTCAAGGCCGCCATCACCATCTCGTCGATCATCATCTTGAGCGGCGCCATCTACTGGGGCCTCGGTTGGACGCGGTCCGCCTTCGGCGAGGCCGCGAGCTGGGGTGCGGTGGCCTTCGTCGTCGTCGCCTATCTCGTCCTGATCGCCAACCGCGCGCGCTTCCCCGAGCTCGCCGTCGACGATCTCAGCAAGCCGGTGACCGAGGTGCCGGACTTCTACGAGACGGCGCGCACCGGCATCCACTTTCTCCTTCCGGTCTCCGTGCTGATCTGGTGCCTGATGGTGGAGGAGATGTCGCCGGGCCTCGCCGCCTTCTGGGGCGTGATCGCCATGGCCGGCGTGGTGCTGACGCAGAAGCCGCTCACCGCCTTCTTCCGCCGGCAAGGCGGCACCGCGCAGCGTTGGCGCGACGGGTGGTGGGATTTCGTCAATGGCCTGGCGCTGGGCGGCCGCAACATGGCCGCCGTCGGCATCGCCACGGCCACCGCCGGCATCATGGTGGGCACGGTCACGCTCACCGGCATCGGCTTGGTCATGACAGAGATCGTCGAGCTCCTGTCGGGCGGCAACATCGTCATCATGCTGGTGCTGGTCGGCGTCATCTGCATCATCCTGGGGACGGGGCTGCCCACCACGGCGAGCTACGTGGTGGTGGCGACGCTGATGGCGCCGGTCGTGGTCGAGCTGGCCGCCCAGAACGACCTCGCCGTGCCGCTGATCGCCGTGCACATGTTCGTGTTCTACTTCGGCCTGATCGCCGACGTGTCGCCGCCCGTGGGGCTGGCCGCCTACGCCGCCGCGGCCATCGCCGGCGCCGACCCCATGCGGGTGGGCTGGCAGGGCAGCTGGTACGAGCTGCGCACGCTGCTGCTCCCCTTCATCTTCATCTACAATCCCGAGCTCCTGCTCATCGACATCGGCGGACCGATCCACCTCACCGTTGTCGTTGCGTGCGCCGCCCTGGCGATGGCGGCATTCTGCGCGGCGCTGCAGGGCTTCTTTTTCGATCGCAACCGCTGGTGGGAGGCGGTGCTGCTGCTGCTGATCTGCTTCACGCTCTATCGCCCGAACTTCTGGATGGACCGGGTCTATCCGCCCTTCCGCGAGCTGCCGTCCTCGCAAGTGATGAGCGTGGTCGAGGAGACCAGGGGCGCCGGCACGCTGCGTCTGCGGGTTGCCACGCAGGACATCGCCGGCGACGACGTCACCAAGGCGATCCGCCTCTCCTTCGGCGCCAAGGGCGACACGCGGGTGCGCCTGGCCGAGGCCGGCATCGTCGTCTCGCCAGGCGATGCGCCCACCATCACCTCCGTGCGCCCGGGCTCGGAGGCGGCGCGCCAGAAACTGCGCCCGGGCGACAAGATCGAGGCGGTGAGCGTGCCTGCCGAGCGTCCCAGCCCCTTCCTGTTCGCCATCCCCGCGCTCATCGCACTGATCGGCCTCGCCGTCATGCAGCGGCGCCGGCGCGCTTTCGCCCGAGCTTGACCGGAACGCTGACCGCCCTGTGGCGTTTACGTAGCGGGAGCCGGCGCACCCGTGCCGGACTTCAAGCAACATCGCAACAATGGAGCCCCGCATGAACTGGGATCGCGTCGAAGGCAACTGGAAACAGCTCACCGGCAAGGTCAAAGAGAAATGGGGCAAGTTGACCGACGACGACCTCGCCCAGATCAACGGCAGCCGCGAGCAGCTCGAGGGCAAGCTCCAGGCTCGCTACGGCTATGCCAAGGACCAGGTGAAGAAGGACGTCGACGACTGGCTTGGCCGTATGTGACATCTCGCCCACGGATTTTAGTTCCCCTTAGCGCCGGCAGCGGGAAATCGATCGCCCGTTGCCGGCGCGCCCTTTCGGGCACCGGTTAGCCAAGACTCGAGAAAGTCGGCGCCACAGTCCCCCGTTAATTGGCGCACCCCCCTTGTGGCGCCTGCCGATTGCATCGCATCATCCGGCATCTTGGCCATTGGGGGGCTTCAGATGTCGAGGTTTGTTGCGCAATCGCTGGCGCAGACCGGGACCAGCGAGGATCGACGCCGTTTCGAGCTGACGTTCGTGGATGCACGGGGGCGCAAGCAGACCATCAGCGTGCCCGTAGGCATCGCCGCCGATCTCGTGCCCGTGCTGACTTCCCTGGCCGAGGGCCTGGGCGACGCCAAGGGCGCCAAGTTCACGAAGATGCCCCGGCAGTGGGCCGTCGGAACGGCGCTGCACGAGCGCCTCGTGCTGCTCAAGTTCGACGACGATCCGCCCTACGGGCTCGACCTCAAGGTGGCCGAGACCCTGTGGCGCGAGGTGCGCGAGGAGACCGAGAGCGTCTCCCGCCTGAAGGCCCCGGCCGTGCAGTAGACGGGTTCGGGACCTTCGTCTCATGACGTCCCAATTCCGCCTTCGACGTGGATTAGCTCCTGCGGTGGATCACCGGCCTGCCGGGCGCGAGCGAGGGACGCTGCATGCGGAATTGGACGTCGCAGATCGTGATCGGCATCATCGTGACCGTCGTCGGCACGGTCATTGCCAACGCCATCATCGGCGGCAAGGGCAGGGGTTTCATCGGCGCCAGCCATTTCTCCGGCCCGGCTCGCGGCGGCCGCTAGCCCCAACTATCGCAACCCGCGAAGCGCTCGCGGGTCACACGCCCGCGGGTAGCGCGGCCGGTGGCAGGGGTGCGACCGTCCTGGGCACGTCCGGCATGAAGATGCGCGCCAGCGTCGGGATGATGAGCAGGCTGCAGATCGGCGACAGGAACATGCCGCCGACGATGACGCAGGCGAGCGGCTGCTGCACCTGCGCGCCGATGCCGGTGGAGATGGCGGCCGGCACCAGGCCGATGCTGGCGGACAGGCCCGTCATGAACATCTGCCGCATGCGCGTCTCGCCGGCGCCGATGATGGCGTCCTCGCGCCCTCGTCCCTCGTCCATGTTGCGGCGGATGTAGGACACGAGCAGGATGCCGTCCATGGCCGCCACGCCGAACAGCGAGATGAAGCCGATCGCCGCCGAGACGCTGAAATTGAGGCTGGCGACGTACAGCCCCAGGATGCCGCCGCACACTGCGAACGGGATGCCTGACAGCGCGAGCAGGCTGTCGCGCACCGAGTTGAACAGGCTGTAGAGCAGCATCAGGATCAAGAGCAGGCTGAGCGGCACGATGAAGGCCAGCCGCTTCTTGGCCTCCACCAGCGCGCCGAACTCGCCGGTCCATTCCACGCTGTAGCCTTCGGGCATCGGCACTTTCTGGGCGATGCGGCTCTGCGCGTCGGCCACGGTGGAGCCCAGATCGCGCTCGCGCACGGAGTACTTCAGGGGAACGAAGCGCTGGTTGTTCTCTCGGTAGATGTAGGCAGCACCCGTCTCCAGCCTCACCTCACCCAGATCGCCCAGTGCGATGTAGGCGGTGGGCGATTTCGGGTCGTTGTTGGGCAAGGCGACGGGGATGGCCCTGATGGCATCGACGTTGCGGCGATACTCGGGCGCCAGCCTGACGGTGAGCGCGAAGTTCCATTCGCCCTCGTAAACCTTGGTCACCTCCTGGCCGCCGATCGCCGCCTGCACGACGGAATTGATGTCGCCGACCGAGAAACCGTAGCGGGCGGCCTTGGCGCGATCGATTTTGATCACGAGGTTGGGCTGGCCCAGCAGATTGAAGCCGCCGGGGTTCTTGACGCCCGGCACGGTGGCGAGCTCTTTCCTCAGGCTCTTCGACAGCCGTTCCAGCTCGGCCAGATCGCGCCCGAAGATCTTGACCGAGTTCTCACCCTTCACGCCCGAGACGGCTTCCTCGATGTTGTCCTGGATATACTGCGAGAAGTTGAAATCGACGCCCACGAACTCGCGTTTGAGCTGGTCGCTCATCTGCTGGACCATCTCCTCCTTGGAGAGGCCTTTGGGCCAGGCCCCCTGCGGCTTCAAGGGCACGAAGAACTCGGCGACGAAGGAGCCGTCGGGATCGGTGCCGTCCTCGCCGCGGCCCTGCTCGGAGAACACCGTCTCCACCGGCGCGTAGCCCTTGATGATGTTGCGCATGCGCGCGACGCTCTCCATCCCCGCCTCGAGCGTGATGGTGGGCGGCAGCAGGGCGCGGATCCACAAGTTGCCCTCCTCCAGCTTGGGCAGGAACTCGGTGCCGAGCCGGAGCCCGAGGAGGCCGCACACCGCGAGGAAGCCGAGGCCAGACAGGGCCGCGACGTAGTGGCGGCGGACGACCAGAGGCAGGATCAGCTGGTAGCCCCTGCGGATGTGTCGCACGAGGAACGTCTCGACCTCGTTCACGCGCTCCGGCAGCAGGATCGACGACATCACCGGCGTGACGGTGAAGGTGGCGATGATGGCGCCGAGCAGGGCATAGGCGTAGGTGCGCGCCATGGGGCCGAAGATCTGGCCCTCGACGCCCTGCATGGTGAACAGCGGCAGGAACGCGGCGATCGTGATGATCACCGAGAAGAAGATCGCCTTGTCGACCTCGATCGCCGCAGTGAGGATGCGGTTGAGCTTGTCGGTCAGGCTGGCCTCGCGGTCGGCGACCACCTGCGGCCCGTGGCCGGAGAGGTGGCGGTAGATGTTCTCCATCATGATGACGGTGGCATCGACGATGATGCCGAGATCGATGGCGCCGACCGACAGCAGGTTGGCCGATTCCCCGCGCAGCACCGTGATGATGACGGCCAGGAACAGCGCCACCGGAATCGTCGCCGAGACGATCAGCGCGCAGCGCAGGTTGCCGAGAAACACCCACTGGATCAGGAAGATCAGCGCGATGCCGAACATCATGTTGTGCAGCACGGTGTTGATGGTGATGGCGACCAGATCGCCGCGATCGTAGAAGGGCACGATCTTCACGCCCTCCGGCAGGCTGCCGTCGCTGTTGATGCGCGCCACCGCGGCGCGCAAACGCTGCACCACGTCCATGGTGCGCTCGAGCTTCTGCATCAGCACGATGCCTGTGACGACGTCGGTCTTGTCGTCGCGCCCGGCGATGCCGAGCCGCGGCGTGAAGCCGATCTGCACCTTGGCCACGTCCGAAAGCAGCACCGGCACTCCGCCCTGCTGGGTGAGCACGATGCGGCCGATGTCCTCGAGCGAGCTCACCACGCCCAGCCCGCGCACGTTGACCGACTGCTCGCCCATGGCGATGGTGCGGCCGCCGACGTTGGAATTGCTGGCGGAGATGGCGGCGATGATCTGCGGCATGGATATGCCGTAGGCCATCATGCGATTGAGGTCGATCTCGACCTGGAATTCCTTGGTCTTGCCGCCGAGCACGTTGACGTCGGCGACGCCGGGCACGATGCGCAGCTTGCGCTCGACCACCCAGTCCTGCAGCGTTTTGAGCTGCATGACGTCCATGCCCGGAGGCCCGCGCAGCTCGTAGCGGTAGATCTCGCTGATGCCGCCGGCGGGCGAGATCACGGGCTGCACGGAGGTGGGGAGCGTGGCCTCCTTCAGGCGGTTGATGGTCTGCTGGCGCACGAAGTAGTAGTCGCGCCCGTACTCGAACTGGAGGCGGATGAAGCTCAGCGCATAGACGGTGTTGGAGCGGATGTACTTGAGGCCCGGCGTGCTGGCCACGGCGATCTCGATCGGGATCGTGACGTAGCGCTCCATCTCCTCGGGCGACTGGCCGGGATACTGGGCGATGATCTCGATGATAGGCGGCGCCGGGTCGGGGTAGGCCTCGATATTGAGCGCCGTGAATGCCGCGTACCCGAGCGCCAGGAAGGCCGCGAAGCTGATCAGCACCAGCGGCCGCCGCGACAGGCAGAAGGCAATCAGGCTACGCAGCATCGCCGCACAGCTCCTCTCATTGCCGCCATCATTGCCGGCATCATTGCCGCCATTCGTTGTCCACGAAGATGGCGCCGCGCCCGACCACCAGTTCGCCGGGCTTGATGCCCTCGCGCACCTGCAGAAGGCCGTCCTGCTCCAGTCCTATCTTCACTTTGCGGCGCTGCAAGAGCATCGGCTCGAGTTGCACCCACACGGCTGCCGCGCTGCCCTCCCAGACCACCGCCTCGGCGGGCACCCCAGGCGAAAGCTCGCCGTCGCCGGTGGCGATCTTGAAGGTCGCGAACATCTCCGACTTGAGCGCGCCGTCCGGATTGGGGATCTCGGAACGCACCGAAACGCGCCGGGTCGCCGAATCGGACGCCGCGCCGATGGCGATCACACGCGCCTTGAACACCCGGTCGGGGACGGCGGCCACCCGCACCTCGATCTCCTGGCCGACGCGCACGAGGGGGATGTCGTTCTCGGGCACGTTGGCCTTCAGCCACATGGTCGACAGGTTGGAGATCGAATAGAGCGCGTCGCCGGAGTCGCTGCGCACATACTGGCCGGGGCCCACCTTGCGGGCGATCACGGTGCCGTCGATCGGCGTGTTGATGGTGATGAGCGGGTTGATCAGGCGCTCGCGCTCGACGCGCGCCACCTCCTCCTCGGTGCGACCGACCAGCACGCGCAACCGGTTGCGCGCCGCCGTCAGCGTGCCCTCGGCGGTCCTCAGGTCCGTCTCGGCCGAGGCGTAGTCGGCGCGCGCCTGATCGAGCTCGCGCTGCGACGTGGCCTTGTCGGCGAACAGGCCGGTCTGCCGGTCGGACACGCGCTTGGCCAGCGCCAGCTGGTGCCGGCTCTTCTCCAGCGCCTGGACGGCGGCGATCAGGTCGGTCTGCGTCTGCACCACCTCGGGGCTGTCGATCTCGAACAGCGGCTCGCCGCGCTTCACATAGTCGCCGATCTTGGCGATCAGGCGCGTGACCCGGCCCGAGAACGGCGTCAGGACGATGGTGCTCGCATCCTCGTTGAAGGCGATCTGCCCGATGGCCGGCTTGAACAGGCGAAACGAGCACATCTCGACCTTGACGATGTCGAGCTGATGCATCTGGTCGGCCGTCACCTGCACGGTGTCGCCATTTTTCGGCCGCGGCTGCGCGGCGGCCTGCGCCACCAGCCAGCCGATGCCACCTGCCTGCAGCAGCGCCAGCAACATTGCGCCGCTCAGCAGTCGCAGCCAACGCGCACGACCGTCCCACGCCGCTGTCGCCGAGACGGCGCGGCCCATGCTCCCTGCCGATACGCGTGATGCGCATTGCTTCATTGCGGTGTCTAGTCCGGAGGCATGATCGTGGCTTCCCACCTGTTCCACCAGCCGCCGCCAAGCGCCTGGAACAGCGCAACAATATCGGCGAGGCGTGCGGCTTCGGCTTGTACGCGAGCCAGCGATGTCTGCAAATAGGCCTGCTGGGCGTTGAGCAGGATCGGCAGGCTCACCTGGCCCTGCTCGAGTTGCCTGCGCACGAGATCGAGACTGCGGGACGCCGCCTGCTCCGCCGTCACGGCCGCGCTGAGCGCACGGGCGTCGGCCTGCAGCGCGCGCAGCACGTCGGCCACATTCTGGAAGGCGACGAGCACCACGCTTCGGTATTGCGCCACCGACTGCGTCCAGGCTTCCTCGGCCGCCTTCTGCTTGTATCTGAGCGTGCCGCCGTCGAACACCGGCTGCAGCGCATTGCCGGCGATCATCCAGAAATTGGTGCCGGGCGCAAACAGGTGCGACACCGCTTCAGCGGTGCTGCCGGCGTTGCCGGACAGCGTGATCTGCGGCAGGCGGTTGGCGATCGCCACACCGATCTGGGCGTTGCTCGCGTGCACGGCTGCCTCCGCGGCGCGCACGTCCGGTCGCTGGCACACGAGATCGGCGGGCAGGGTGAGCGGCAGCTGCCGCGGCAGCTGGAACGAGCCGAGCCGGAAGCTGGCTGCGACCTCCTCGCTCGGGAAGCGCCCCGTCAGAGTGGCGAGCAGGTGGCGCTGCTGGTCGAGCTGGCGCTCGAGCGGCGGCAACAGCAGCCGCGCCTGGGCCAGCGCCGTCTCCTGCACCAGCACGTCGGGCAGCGCGATCTGGCCCAGGCTGTTCTGCCGGCGCAGGATCCCGAGCAGCCGTGTCTGCAGGCCGATGAGCCGGCGGGTGGCCGCGATCTGGCCGCGCAGGGACGCCTCCTGGATGGTGGCCAGGGCGATGTTGGCCGTAAGTGTGAGATAGACGCCCTCGCGCTGGAAGGCCTGCGCCTCGGTCAGTGCCTCCAGCGACTCGATCTGACGGCGCGTGCCGCCCCACACGTCCAGCACATAGGCGACCGTCACCTGCGCGGTGTGCAGGGAGTAAACCGACGCGCCCGAGGCGGCGTTGGAGGCGAGCGTGGCGGTCGGCTGCTGCTGGCGCGAGGAGTTCCAGTTGGCCGCGACTTGCGGGAACAGCGCCCCGCGCTGGGCCAGGGTGTTGGCCTGCGCCACCCGCACAGCGGCCTCGGCGGCCTGCAGGTCGGCATTGTGGCCGATGCCCATCTCGATGAGCTCATTCAGGTGGCGGGACCGGAAGAGCTCCCACCAGCGCGGCGGGATGTCCGCGCCGGGTGCGTAAATGCGCCCAGGCGGCCGATCGCCCGCCGGCAGATATCCCGTCACCGGCGGCGGATCCGGCGCCTTGAAATCGGGTCCAACCGTGCAACTCGCCACCATGGAGAGGGCCACCACCACCGCAAACAGCCGGAGCGGGCTCTGGAGCGCCGTGCGCGTCCGCTGACGGAGCGGGCGCGCGCCACCGCAATGCCAGAGGATCAGCGCCATCGCGTTCGACTCTGAATCGGAATGCCCGCCCCTTCTCCGCCGCCCCTTTCTTGTTTGTGAGATCGCTTTTTGGGCCGGAGTCAGACTCAATTGATGTGCTAGGCAACGGCAAAAATCTACAGAAAAACAGCAGTATATCGCCGTTCCATCTGCGAACGTGGTTGCCGGGCATCAGCTTTCCTGGAACACCGACGGAAG
>VBAB01000669.1 GCA_005888525.1 Alphaproteobacteria bacterium | reverse complement strand
CTTCCCCAAGGATCGCGCCGAGGATGCCGCCGCCGCCGCCGCGTGGCTCGCGAGCCAACCCTTCGTCGACAAGGGCCGGCTGGCGCTGATGGGCTGGGCGCATGGTGCCATGGCGGTGCTGTGGACGGTGCGGCCGGGCTTCCTCAGCGCGCCGGCGCCGTTCAAGACCGCTGTGGCGTTCTATCCGGGCTGCCGGCAGATCGCCGACCGACTGCCCGACTGGCGGCCGAGCTTACCGCTGACCCTGCTGATAGGCTCGGCCGACGACTGGACTGAGCCGGGGCCCTGCCGCGAGCTCGCGCGACGCACGGGCTTCCGCTTCATCGAGTATGCCGGCGCCTATCACGAGTTCGATGCGCCGGATGCGCCGCTCCACATGCGCAAGGGGCTCGGTGCGGTCAAGGGCGGGGAGGCGCACGCCGGCACCGATCCGGTCGCCCGCGCCGCGGCCATCGAGGAGGTGATGGGCCTCCTCCGCGCGACACTGCGTTGAACTTGACATGCCCCGCTCACGCCGCTTGTTGCCGCGCGCGCTCCTGTTAGGTTGGGGGGTCGGCGAGCGCCGAGTTGCTGTTCACGCGGACACCTGGGTCACGGGAGGACTGAATGATCTACGAGCTTCGCACATACACTGTAAAGCAAGGCACTGCGCCCGAGATGGCCAAGCACGCGGGAACCGTCGGGCGCGACATCCGCGGCGACAACTACGGCAAGCTCGAGGGCTATTGGGTCAGCGACATCGGTCATCTCAACCAGCTCATGCATTTGTGGAGCTACTCCGATCTCAACGAGCGCGCGCGCCTGCGGGCGGAGCTCGGCAAGAACAAGCGCTGGACGAGCGAATACATTCCGGTGACCCGGCCCAACCTCATCCGCCAGGAGGTGCGGCTGCTCAATCCCGTGATCGCGCCGAAGGCGCCGGCGGCGACGCCCAACGTCTACGAGCTGCGCGCCTACCGCACCAGGCCAGGCGCCAGCCGGCAGTGGGCGGACTTGATCGCCGGCGTGATGCCGGTGCGCGAGAAGTATTCCAAGATCGTTGGCTTATGGGTCACCGAGGCCGGCCAGCCCAACGAGGCCTGCCACATCTGGGCCTATTCGGACCTCAACGCGCGCGCCGCGGCGCGCGCCGGAGCGATGAAGGACCCGGGTTGGCAGGAGTTCATCGGCAAGAGCGCACCGCTGCTGGAGGAGATGCACTCCACCATCATGCTGCCGGCCGCGCATTCGCCGCTGAAGTAGCGCGTTGGTGTCTGACCCTCTGGGTCAGACACCGTATCGCCGGCCCATCGGTAAGCGCTGAGGTAAGCGCGGAGCAATGGTGTCAGACCCGGAGGGTCTGACACCCGCGGACACCCGCTCGCGGGTTACACCGCCTCCTTCAGGTCCTTGGCGGCGCGGAAGGCGACCTTCTTGCTGGCCTTGATCTTGATCGGCTCGCCGGTCGCGGGGTTGCGGCCCATGCGCGCCGGCCGCTTGCGCACCTGCAGGACGCCGAGCCCGCCGATGCGGATGCGCGCGCCGCGCTTCAAGTGCTTGGTGACTGTCACCACCATGTCCTCGAGCATCGACAGGACCTGCTTCTTGGGCAGCTCGTGCGACTCCGAGAGCGTCTCGGCGATTTGGCGCAGGGTGACGGTCTCGACCTTGACGGGCGCAGCAGTGGTGGTTGTGGCATTGGTGGCCATGGGCGTGTCCCTCTCCTGGTGACGGGGAAGCCGAGTACCATATCTCGGGCCCCAAGAATACAAGCCTTTTTGAGCCCATCCGCACAACTTTTCAACGGCAATCGTCGGCAAAAAAGGTGGGACAGCCGCCGGGGCAGTCGGCATGAGCGCGGCTGCCCCTTCGCATATCCAGGGCCGGGGCGGCTCGCTGCAGTAAGCAGTTGCGGCGAGCATCACTGGCGCCATAGGCCGCTTGGCGGATAAGCTGGGGCAAGCTCAATGAAGCTCTGGCTCGAACCTCAGGGATTCGCCATGACCACCAACGCCAAGGGCAGCGCCGCCGCCAGGGGCGCCACCGCCGCCAAAGGAAAGATCGTCACACGGGGCCACTGCCAGTGCCGGGGCATCGAGTACGAGTTCACCGGCGAGCCCAAATGGGTGATGCACTGCCATTGCGAGAGTTGCCGGCGCGCGGTGTCGTCGCCGGTTGCGACCTATGTCGGCGTCTTGCTGGAGCAGTTCAGCTACCTGAAGGGCGAGCCCACTTACTACGAGTCCTCGCCCGGCGTTAAGCGCTACTTCTGCACCGTTTGCGGCTCGCCCATGGCCTACGCCGGCGCGCAGTGGCCCGGCGAGGTGCATCTCTTCCACGGCACGCTGGCCAACCCCGAGCAATGGCCGCCGACGGGCCACGCCCACGTCGCCGAGCAGGTGACGTGGTTCGAGGTCAGCGATCATCTACCGCGCTATGCGGCGACGGCGGGCAAAGGCGCCAAGCCCATGCGCAAGGGACCGAAGCACTAGCGTGGGGTAGCACGCGCGCATGCGTCCGCCCATCTCTCGCGAGCGAGTGCCATGACGAGGAGATCGACCATGCTGCGCGCCCTATCGCTCGGCCTTGTTCTGGTGGGCGGCTCTGCCGCCGCCGTGCTCGCCCACCACGGCTGGGGCAGCTACGACGCCTCCAAGCCCATTACGGTGGTGGGACCGATCCAGACTTTGAAATACGAGAACCCGCACGCTCTCATCACCGTCAAGGCGCCGGACAAGGTGTGGACCGTGACGCTGGCGCCCGTCTCGCGCATGCAGAGCCGAGGTGCGCCGGCCGAGCTCGTCGCCGTCGGCAAGACTGTCTCCGCCTACGGCTATCCCTCGACCGTGGAGACCGACGAGATGCGGGCCGAGCGCATCACCGTCGACGGCAAGACGGTCGAGCTGCGATGATGCTGGCCGAGGCGCCGCAAATCCTCATCGCTCTCGAGCAGTCGGCGGTGGGCGCGGCCATCCGGCAATCGACCTGGGCCTACCCGACGGCGAATGTCGGACACA
>VBAB01000740.1 GCA_005888525.1 Alphaproteobacteria bacterium | reverse complement strand
GCTTGGCCTTCGCCTCCTTCTTCTGCGCCGGCAGCGGATAGTTGGAGACGTCGATGACATCATCGAGGAAACGCACAGCGGTGGCCGTCAACGCCTCCAGGCGGGCCTGATCGAGGTCGGCGTCGGCCGCGAACGGCTTGTCGACCAGACGGGCGAGGTTGATCGAGCCCAGCAGGCAGGCGCCATGCGGCGGCAAGGGTTGCTCACCGCAAGGGTTCGTGGCGCTGATCTCCTCGCAATAGGCGAGGTTGTTGGTGGCATTGATGCGGTCGATGAAGACGACGCCGGGCTCTGCGTACTCGTAGGTGGCGCGCATCATGCGCTCCCACAGCGCGCGCGCGGCAACCGTGCGGTAAACCTTGCCGTCGAACACCAGATCCCACGCCTCGTCGTTGCGCACGGCGCCAATGAAGGTGTCCGTCACCAGCACCGAGAGGTTGAAGTTGCGCAGGCGCACAGGATCGGCCTTGGCGTCGATGAACGCCTCGATGTCGGGGTGGTCGCATCTGAGTGTCGCCATCATGGCGCCGCGCCGCGCACCCGCCGACATGATGGTGCGGCACATGGCGTCCCACACGTCCATGAAGCTGACCGGGCCCGACGCATCCGCGCCGATGCTCGCCACCAGCGCCCCCTTGGGGCGGAGCGTGGAGAAATCGTGGCCGATGCCGCCGCCCTGCTGCATGGTGCGCGCGGCTTCCTTGACGTTGTCGAAGATGGAGCCCAGATCGTCCTCGATACGGCCCATCACGAAGCAATTGAAAAGCGTGACCGCGCGGCCCGTGCCGGCGCCGGCCAGGATGCGTCCTGCCGGCAGGAAGGCGAAGTCGGCCATCGCATCAGCGAAGCGCTGCGCCCAGCGCTCCCGGGCGCGCTTCGGCTCGGCGGCTGCCGCCGCTCGCGCCACCCTGGCCCAGGTGTCGGCAATGGTGCGGTCCAGCGGGGAGCCGTCCGCCGCCTTGAGGCGGTATTTCATGTCCCAGATCTGCTCGGAGATCCGGGGAAGAGGCGAGGGATGCACAGTCATGACGCGCGGACGGGCTCGGGAGATCGATTGCCCAGAAATTTAAGCCGACACACGTGAAGAGTCAATAAATGTTCTATCTATGTTCTTGTTTCGATCCTCCCATGGACTGTCCGGAGATCCGAGAAAAAAAAGAGATTGCGAGAATAGATTCACAGGTAGCCCGTTGTCCTGCCGACCCGCTCAACCCCGCACCGGCGGGTCAATCGACCAGGGCGCCTCACCCGCTAGAGGCGCCCTGTTTTCTTATTATGCACGCGCAGCAGCTGGCGAGGATTGCTCAAAGGCTCGCATTCATCTGGCGAATGCGCGCCGCCAGCAGCCGCATGACGCGCAGCGCGAAGTCCGGGTCCTGCCGGACCAGGTGGGCGAAGGCGCTTCTATCGATTGGGGCCACTTCGGTGGGCTCGGCGGCAACGGCGGTGGCGCTGCGCGGCGAGCCGTCGATCAGGGCCATTTCGCCGAACATGCCGTTCGCACCCACGCTCTCGAGCACGGTGCCGTACGTCATGATGCTCACCCGGCCAGATCGGACGACGTACATCGAGCTGCCCTCGTCGTCCTGCACGAAGATCTTCTCGCCGGCTGCGTAGCGTCGCAGCGGGAAGCCCGCACGCGTCAAAAGCGAGAAGTCGAGCCAAGCCTCCGTCATTCGCAGCACCACGTCGCATCCAGGGCCTTCGTGTGCGTCAAGCTAACGCTGGCGGCAGCGCCGAACAAGCCGAGCAGGGACCCCATAACTTTGGTCGATGGACCCGTCCAGCCTGCCCTTACGGCCTCGGCAAGGCTTCGATATCCCCTTCCGGATCGATCATGCGCTGCAGCCTGAAGGCGGCCGCCCGCAACAGCCGCAGCGTCATGGCCTTGCGCCGGGCCCCGGCGAGCTTGTGCTCGGGCGCGGGGCGCAGGATCTCGCCGCCATAGCGGTCGGCAACGATGAGCCCGGCATCCAGCGGCAGCGCGTCCAGCGGAAAGCCGGGCGCCACGGCGAAGAACAACCGGTCGCAGAACGCGCGGTATTCCGGCCACTTCTGGTCGGCACGGAAGTCCTCCAGGCACGACTTGATCTCCACGATCCAGATCTCGCCGCTCCTTCCCACGCCCGCCACATCCGCCCGCCGCCCGTTCGCCAGCACCACCTCGCCGACGACAGCCAGTCCGTGGGCCTCGAGCACCCTGCCCACGCCGCGAAAAATCGCCAATGCGGCC
>VBAB01000739.1 GCA_005888525.1 Alphaproteobacteria bacterium | reverse complement strand
CGACGCGCTGGCGCGTGCCGGCGAGGACGCCGGCGACCTTGTCGCCGAGGCCGATGCTGGCGCGCACGTCCTCCAGATATACGATGCGCAGTCCCTTCTCGAGCTCGGCGACAAGGCCTGTCAAGCGCGCCTTCTCGACGAACGCACGCGACGTCACGATCACCCGTACGTCGGCGGCACGGCAGGCGGCCTTGATGTTGGCGGCGCCGCTGGTGAAGTTGATCATGGCCGGAACGCGGCCGACCGCCTGGAGGGCGAAGAACGCGACGGCCACGCCCGCCGAGTTCGGCAGCATGATGCCGATGGCGCCCCCAACAGGCGCGAGCGGCTCGAGCTTCGCGCCCAACACCTGGGCCCCCAGGATCAGCTTGCGGTAGCTGAGCTTCGTGCCCAGCGGATCGCTCAGCGCCGGTTTGCCCGTGTCGCGCGTCTGCCGCGCTTCCGCCAGCGCCGCGAACAAGGTGCGATCGTAGCGCGCCGTCTCGACCGCCGCGTCGACCATGATGTCTTGCAACGCCAGGCCCGCGGCCTGCCGACGCGCCTTGCCCTTGAGGTTGGGGTCCACCGTGAGCCGGCGCGCAGGCAGGAACGTCACCTTGAACTTGGGGAACAGCACCTTCTTCGTCTGGGTGGAGCGCAGATAGCCGAACGGCGAGCGCTCCGGTCCTTCGATGCGCACCGGCACGAGCCACGCATCGGCCTTGTCGACGATCATGGCCGCCCCGTCGTAAGCCTTCATGAGCCCGCCGGTAAGCGTGACGCGCCCTTCGGGGAAAATCACGATCGTCTCGCCCGCCTTCACCGCGTTGACGAGCGCGCGGGCGGCCAGCGGCTTGGTCGGCTCCAGCAGGCGCGCGTTGATGACGCTCAGGAACGGGCGCACCCACCAGGCCTGCGCGATCTGATTGTTGACGGCGAAGCCCGCTTGCTTGGGCAGGACCGTATGCAGCAGCGGCCCGTCGAGCAGGCTCACGTGGTTGGGGGTGATGACGACGCGCTCGCCGGCGCCTGGAATATTCTCAAGGCCGCTCACTTCGAGCCGAAAAAAAAAGCGCATGAGCGTGCGGCCGGCGTCGCGCAGCACCTCCGAGCCCCATGCGTGCAAGACAAGGGCGACCACGGCGATGCTGAGCACACCCAGCGCGGCGAAGATGGGGGCCACGCCGACTCCGGCGGCCTGCAGCCCGGCTACGATGCCGCCCGCCCCCACCATGTAGGCGGCGTTGAGGACGTTGACCGAGGCGATGACGCGCGCGCGCCGGTCCACGGGCGCCCACGCCTGCACGGAGGCAAAAGACGGCACGATGAAGAGACCGCCGGCGATCGCCAGGCCGCACAGGCAAATGAGCAGGGCAAGCCCCGTACCCGAGGCGAGCATCTGCGCAGGACCGATCGGCTGAGGTCCGGGCGCCAGGATCGAGGTGACCCAGGCAATGCCCAGCGCAAATATGCCCATCAGCACCGCGCCCAGGGGAACGAGCCCCAGGTTCGGCTGGCCGTGGCTCGCCCGCGCCGCCACGACCGAGCCGATGGCGATGCCGACCGTGAACACGGCCAGGCACATGGTCACCACCCCCTCGGTGCCGCCGACGAGCGTCTTGACGAGGGCGGGCAGCAGCGACAGCGCCACGAAGCCGACTAGCCAGAACCAAGACACGATATGTGCGCCACCCCACAGGCGCCGGTCGGTTTTCAGCTCGCGCAGCAACGCCAGCGTGGAGGTCCAGGGGTTGGTTGTGATGGTGAGGCCCGGCGCGGAAGGGCCGGCAGCCGGTATGGTACGGGCAAAAACCCAAGACGCGATTGCCAGCGCGAGGATGACGCCGACCACCATATGAGCGCTTTCGGCCGCAGCCACGGCGATGCCGCCGGCGATGGTGCCCGCGAGGATCGCCAGGAAGGTCGCGCCTTCCACGAGCGCGTTGCCGGCGGGAAGCTCGGCCGTCTCCAGCTTCTCCGGCAGCATGCCGTATTTGACTGGGCCGAACAGCGCGGCCACCACGCCGAACAGGCCAAGCGCAACGAACAGGATCGGCACGGAGTGCAGGAAAAAGCCAGTCGCGGCAAGGGCGGCGATAGGGATTTCGCAAAGCCGGATGCGTTGTGCGACGAATGCCTTGTCGTAGCGGTCGGCCAACTCGCCGCCGAACGCCGACAGGATGAAGAACGGGGCGATGAAAACGATGCCGGACACCGTGATCAGTATCCCGCCGTGCTCTCCCGTAGCGCCACCTGCGCCCCCGAGGCCGAACAGGATCAGCATGGCCAGCGCGTTCTTCAGGAAATTGTCGTTGAGCGCCGAGCAGAGCTGGCACCAGAACAGCGGCGCGAACTTGCGCGACGTCATCAGATTCTTGAACATGCATGCCTCTGCAGGGGAACGCGTGGACCGGTTCAATGTACTGCGCATCTTCTCAAGGAATCGTGGCAATAGAATGAACATCGTTCAGAAACATCTCCCTCTCCCCATTGCCCTTCTCAATGGGGAGAGGGTTGGGGTGAGGGGCAGACGCTTGCTCCGGCATTTGTAGCTGCCCCTCACCGCAACTCTCTCCCCGTGAAGACGGGGAGATGGAGAAGGGAAATCTCTTGAATTGGCTTGCGCACCGTCGCAGATAACTTAGCCAGAGCGCACGAGGATGGCATGCAGCTTCAGGCAAGGCGGCGGATAGCTGTGCTCGTCAACGGTGAGCGCACTGAGACGGGGGCCGCATCGCTGGGCGAGCTCGTCGCGCAGCTGGGATTCGGTGAAGGCCAGGTGGCCACTGCGCTCAATGGCGACTTCGTGCCGAGGCAGGCGCGTGCCGCCGTCAAGCTTGCCCCGGACGACAAGGTCGAGATCGTGGCTCCGCGCCAAGGTGGCTGACGCCGTCATCCCGGTGCTCGTCACCGGGATCCAGCGTGCCGCTTGCCCTGGCGTGAAAGGGTGGGTGGATACCGAGGACAAGCCCCGGTATGACAAGCGATCGGCAGTGCGATAGTTGGAAGGAACTGG
>VBAB01000738.1 GCA_005888525.1 Alphaproteobacteria bacterium | reverse complement strand
GGCTCGAGGTCGAGACCGTGGAGTCGAGCTGCTGCGGCATGGCCGGCGGCTTCGGCTACGCCGCCGACACCTATGCGATCTCGGTGGCCATGGGCGAGCTCACCTTGCTGCCGGCGGTGCGCCGCACCGCGCCGGACGCCGTCATCGCTGCCGACGGCTTCTCCTGCCGCCACCAGATCCGCGACGGCACCGGCCGGCAGCCGCGACATGTCGCGCGTATCCTGAGCGAGGCGATCTCAGGCACAACACCCACGCAAGCTTCCTGACCATTAGCCGCCTGAAGCCAACGTCGGCCCCCGCAAGGTGGACGCCTGGATGCCGGGACGTTAGGGTCAGCCGCCGAGCAGGCCAAACGAATGATGCATGCAAGCATCCAGGGAGGATACGCAGTGAGAGTGAGTAATGACTGACGCGCCCCCCGATCGCGCTCAGCGAAGCTCGGCAATTCGATCGCCTCTGGATTTTGCAGGCGGGCTGTTTCTGCTGGCCATCGCCGCGGTCGGGTACGCTGGGGCATTCACGCTGCCCTTCGGCCAGCTTTCGGGCATCGGATCGGGCCTGATGCCCAAGGTCGTGGCCGTGCTGGTTGCGACTTTCGGCGTCGCGCTCGTGCTCCAGGGGCTCGCGATCGGCGGCGATCGGCTGGAGCGATGGGCGGTGCGCGGTCCGCTCCTGGTGCTGGCCGCCGTCCTGGTGTTCGCCTTCACCATCCGCCTGGCTGGTCTCGTCGTCGCCGGCCCGCTCTGCTTCGTCATATCCGCACTGGCCGACCGCGATACGCGCCCCGTCGAGGTGATCGTCTCGGCGACCGTGGCGACGCTGGCCTGCGGCTTCCTGTTCAAGGACCTGCTCAACCTGCCGATCCCGTTCGACCCGATGAGCATCCTTTGGCCGCTGCACGCCCCCTATGACGCGCTGAAGGTGGCACTGAAGGGGCTCGTGATGGGCGGTCGCTAACCGGCTGCGAGGATTGCTGCTCCATGGTCGATCTCTTCAACAACCTGGCGCTGGGGATGGCGGTTGCGCTGTCGCTCAAGAACCTGGCGCTGTGCTTCATCGGTTGCCTCATCGGCACGCTGATCGGCGTGCTGCCGGGCGTCGGCCCGATCGCCACCATCACCATGCTGCTGCCGATCACCTTCGGCATCGATCCGACCGGCGCGCTCATCATGCTGGCCGGCATCTACTACGGCGCCCAGTACGGCGGCTCGACCACGGCCATCCTGGTGAACATTCCCGGCGAGGCGACATCGGTGGTCACTACGCTCGACGGTCATCAGATGGCCAAGCAGGGGCGCGCCGGCGTCGCGCTCGGCATCGCCGCCATCGGCTCGTTCATCGCCGGGTGCGTCTCCACGCTCGTCATCGCCGCGCTCGCCGCCCCGCTGACGCGCATGGCGCTGCTGTTCGGGCCGGCCGACTACTTCGCCCTGATGGTGCTGGGCCTGATGTTTGCCGTGGTGCTGGCGCGCGGCTCCGTGGCCAAGGCGATCGCCGTCATCCTGGTCGGCGTCCTGCTGTCGACCGTCGGCACCGACCTCGAGAGCGGCGAGGAGCGCTTGACGTTCGGCTGGAACGAGATCGCCGACGGCATCGATGTCGCCGTCATCGCCATGGGCATGTTCGGCTTCGCCGAGATCATGCGCAATCTCGAGATGACGCAGACCCGAGACGTGGTGCACGCCGCCATCGGCAATCTGCTGCCCAACCGCAAGGATTTTGCGGATTCGGCATGGCCGATCGCGCGCGGAACCTTCCTCGGCGGGCTCTTGGGGTTGCTGCCCGGCAACGGCGCCGTGCTAGGTCCCTTCGCCTCCTACACGCTGGAGAAGAAGCTCGCCAAGGACCCCTCGCGCTTCGGGCGGGGTGCGATCGAAGGCGTTGCGGGACCGGAGTCGGCCAACAATGCCGGGGCGCAGACCGCGTTCATTCCGCTGCTCACGCTCGGCATTCCGCCCAACGCCGTGATGGCCCTGATGGTCGGCGCCATGACCATTCACGGCATCATCCCGGGCCCGCAGATCATGACCAAGCAGCCCCAGCTGTTCTGGGGCATGATCGCCTCGATGTGGATCGGCAATCTGATGCTGCTCGTCATCAACCTGCCGCTGATCGGCTTGTGGGTGCGCTTCCTCAAGGTGCCCTACCGGCTGATGTTCCCCGCCATCGTCGTGCTGTGCTGCATCGGCATCTACTCGGTCAACAACTCGCCGGCCGACGTCATCATGACGGCTGGCTTCGGCCTCTTCGGCTATGCGCTCATCAAGTTCGGCTTCGAGCCCGCGCCGCTGCTGCTGGGCTTCGTGCTCGGCAAGCTGATGGAGGAGAAGCTGCGCCAGGCCCTGGTGATCTCGCGCGGCAGCTTCATGACCTTCATCGATCGGCCGCTCAGCGGCAGCTTGCTGGCCCTGTCGCTGGTGCTCGTCGTGATCGCCGTCCTTCCCTCCATCCGCAAGAGTCGCGACGAGGTGTTCGTGGGCGGGGACTGACGGCAGAGCGCGCGGAAGGCCATGGCGCGGAATAAGGCGGCCCCCACGGACGTCTCCAAGTATTGTTCGTGTGCATGACCCTGTGGGACTCCAGGCTGGCGTGCCGAGCCTTTCCACAGTTGCGCCGCCGCGGCGGCGGGTGCGCCAGACTGCCCATTTCTTGCTGGAACCAGCCGTGGTATACCAGCCAGATCAAGACGCCGAGGAAGCGTCCGAAGGAGGAAACGATGAGTGAGACAGCAGCAACAGTAAGCCGTCGCAAATTTCTGAAGACCGGCGCGCTCGCCGCCGGCGCGGCTACCATGGCCGCCCCGAGCGTTGTCAAGGCGCAGGGCCCGATCAACATGCGCTGGCAGAGCACGTGGCCGTCGAAGGACATCTTACACGAGTACGCGATCGACTTTGCCAAGAAGGTCAACGACATGACCGGCGGCGACCTCAAGATCGAGGTGTTGCCCGCAGGCGCCGTGGTGCCCGCGTTCGGCCTAATCGATGCCGTGTCGAAAGGAGTGCTCGACGGCG
>VBAB01000731.1 GCA_005888525.1 Alphaproteobacteria bacterium | reverse complement strand
CGTGCGGATCTCGCGGCCCTCCTTGGTGCGGATCGGAATGTTCTGCAGGTTTGGATCTGTGGAGGCGAGGCGACCCGTCGTGGTGGACGCGAGGGCGTACGAGGTATGAATGCGGCCCGTCTCGGGATTGATGTGCTGGGGTAGGGATTCCGTATAGGTCGACATGAGCTTCGCCAGCTGCCGCCATTCCAGCATGACGTTGATGAGCTTGGCCGCCTGCTCGGGCAAATCCTCCCTGGCCGCCAGATCGTCGAGCAGATTGGCGCGTGTCTCCCATTGGCCCGACTTGGTCCTGCGGCCGCCGGGCAGCTTGAGACTGTCGAACAGGAACTCGCCCAGCTGCCGCGGGGAGCCCAGATTGAACTTGTGCCCCGCCAGTCCGTAGATCTCCTCCTCGAGCCGGTGGATGCGCTGGGAGAACGTCGAGGTAAGCCGCGACAGGATTGCCCTGTCGACCTTTACGCCCGCGCGCTCCATCTCGCCCAGCACGCCGACCATCGGCCGCTCCAGCGTCTCGTACACCGTCGTCATGCGCTCGGCCGCGAGGCGCGGTTTCAGCACCATCCACAGCCGCAGGGTGACGTCCGCGTCCTCGGCGGCGTACTCCGTCGCCTTGTCGAGCGGCACTTGGCCGAAGGTCTTGTCCGACTTCTTGGCGCCGGGGGCATGCTGCAGGACATGCTCGAAGGGAATGCAAGTGTGCCCCAGGTGGCGCTCGGAAAGTGCATCCATCCCATGCTGGCCGCGGCCGCCGTCGAGCGCATAGGAGAGCAGCATGGTGTCGTCGAGGGGGCCGAGCTCGATGCCGTACCGGCGCAGCACGACGCAATCG
>VBAB01000730.1 GCA_005888525.1 Alphaproteobacteria bacterium | reverse complement strand
ATCCGTGGCGACGTTGCACTGCACGGCGGCATCTGGTTCGCGCGAGTGCTCGTTGTCGATGACAACGGTCATGCCGTCGGTAAACACGGTGCACGGCAGAGCTGCCCGCGCCACGGCGTCGCTGAGTGCCCTAAACACAGCAGCCTTGACGAGATTGTGCCGGGCTCGTTCAGGCGCCATTGCCACAACTTCACCGCGCACGAGCTCATAGCGCCCCCGCGGCTGGGCAGCGGCCCAGGCCAGGAATTCCTGGACGGTCATGCGTCGTTTTGACTGAGCAGTCATACAAATAGAATATCACAACTCCTGACGGGGAAAATCTGCGACGACTCGTCAACGTTGGGTAGCCTTACCGATCGATCTCCCCGAACACGATGTCGAGGCTGCCCAGGATGGCCGACACGTCGGCCAGCATGTGGCCGCGGTTCATGAAATCCATGGCCTGCAGGTGGGGGAAGCCGGGAGCGCGGATCTTGCAGCGGTAGGGCCGGTTGGAGCCGTCGGCGACGAGGTAGACGCCGAACTCGCCCTTGGGCGCCTCCACGCAGGCGTAGACCTCGCCCGCCGGCACGTGGAACCCCTCCGTATAAAGCTTGAAGTGGTGGATCAGCGCCTCCATCGAGCGCTTCATCTCGCTCCGCTTGGGCGGCACCACCTTCTTGTCGTCCACGACGTGCGGGCCCGCGCCCTCTGCCGACAGCAGCTTCTCGCAGCACTGGGCCATGATCTTCACGGCCTGGCGCATCTCCTCCATGCGGATGCAGTAGCGGTCGTAGTTGTCGCCGTTCTTGCCGATGGGGATGTCGAAGTCGAGCTCGGAATAGCACTCGTAGGGCTGGGCCTTGCGCAAGTCCCAGGTCGCGCCCGAGCCGCGCAGCATCACGCCCGAGAAGCCCCACCTCAGGCAGTCCGCAAGGCTGACCACGCCGATGTCGACGTTGCGCTGCTTGAAGATGCGGTTCTCGGTCAGCAGCCCCTCGATGTCGTCGAGCACCTTGGGGTGGCTGACGCAGAAGGCGGCGATATCCTCGATGAGCTTGGGCGGCAGGTCCTGGTGCACGCCGCCGAAGCGGAAATACTTGGCGTGCATGCGGCTGCCCGAGGCGCGCTCGTAGAACACCATCAGCTTCTCGCGCTCCTCGAAACCCCACAGCGGCGGGGTGAGCGCACCCACGTCCATGGCTTGCGTGGTGACGTTGAGCAGATGCGAAAGCAGGCGGCCGATCTCGGAATAGAGCACGCGGATGAGCTGGGCGCGCTTGGGCACCTTCAGCTCGAGCAGCTTCTCGCCGGCCAGGCAGAAGGCGTGCTCCTGGTTCATCGGCGCCACGTAGTCGAGCCGGTCGAAGTAGCCGATCGCCTGCATGTAAGTCTTGTGCTCGATCAGCTTCTCGGTGCCGCGATGCAGCAGGCCGATGTGCGGGTCGACGCGATTGACCACCTCGCCGTCGAGCTCCAGCACCAGGCGCAGCACGCCGTGCGCTGCCGGGTGCTGCGGCCCGAAGTTGATGTTGAACTGGCGGATTTCGGTTTCAGCCATGGTGAGTAGTGAGTGGTGAGTAGTGAGTAGTGAGTAGTGAGTAGACGGTCAACCGTCTCCTTTGGCTTGTAAGGAACGGATAAGCGCCCTCAGCATCTTGCCGAGTGACTCACAGTCACCGAGCAATGTCTGCAAGCTCGCTGCTTCCAACAGCCCAACCCTCTGCCCCAGGATAAGGTGAGTTTCCAATTCTTTGAGCGACCCTTGTGATATCCGCAAGTGCTGGACGAAAGAACCGGTGCTCTCTCGTCCGACACCTTCGGCCACGTTCGCGGGTATCGATGACGCGGCGCGGCGAATTTGGGCAGTCAGTCCGTAAATTTCGTGGCGCGGAAAACCCGATGTAAGTCGATAGCACGCCTCGGCGAGGGCAATGCCCCTCTGCCACACCATCAGATCGCGGTACGACTCGATGGCATGCGGAGCAGAGGTCGGTATCCCATCTTCACTACTCACCACTCACCACTCACTACTCACCCTTTCGCCTTCTCATCCCCCGGCAGCACATAATCCACGCCCTCCCAGGGGCTCTCGAAGTCGAAGGAGCGGAACTCCTGGGTCAGCTTCACCGGCTCGTACACCACGCGTTTCTGGTCGTCGTCGTAGCGCACCTCGACGTAGCCGGTGAGGGGGAAGTCCTTGCGCAGAGGATGGCCTTGGAAGCCGTAGTCGGTGAGGATCCGGCGCAGGTCGGGGTGGCCGGAGAACAGGACGCCGTACATGTCGTAGGCCTCCCGCTCGTACCAGTTGGCGGCCGGAAACAGCTCGATGACGCTCGGGACTGCGGTCTCCGCGTCCGTCTCGCACTTGACGCGCATGCGCTGGTTCCGGCGCGGGGAGAGCAGGTGGTAGACCACGTCGAAGCGTTTGGCCCGCTCCGGGTAGTCGACGCCGCAGATGTCGATCAGTTGCTCGAACTGGCACTGGGTGTCATCTCGCAGAATCGTCAGCACCTGCACGATCCGCTCGGGCGCCACAACCAGCGTCAGCTCGCCCAGCGCGATCTGCTGGCGGGCGATGCTGCCCTCCAAGATAGCCTCCACGTGCTTGGCC